>JANYEE010000136.1 GCA_025363275.1 Burkholderiales bacterium
TTCCAAATTACTAGAACTAGCGGGTGGCGTTCGTGGTGGCCGCGCGCTGAAAGCTGTGATTCCCGGCGGTTCGTCTTCCCCTGTTCTGCCGGCATCCATCATGATGGAATGCACGATGGACTACGACTCAATTTCCAAGGCGGGCTCTATGCTTGGCTCTGGCGCAGTCATCGTCATGGATGACACACGCTGCATGGTCAAGGCATTGCAGCGCCTCAGTTATTTTTACATGCACGAGTCCTGTGGTCAATGCACGCCTTGCCGCGAAGGTACGGGTTGGTTGTCGCGCATGGTGGACCGTATCGTGGAGGGGCAAGGACGACCCAACGATATGGCGTTGCTAGACAACGTAGCCGAGAACATTATGGGCCGCACGATCTGTGCGCTGGGCGACGCCGCGGCCATGCCAGTGCGCGCCATGATCAAACACTACCGGCACGAATTTGAGTACATCGTAGAGCACAAGACCAGTATGGTCGTCGCTCACACTTAATTAAAGCCCAAGATGATTGAAATCGAACTCGACGGCAAGAAGGTAGACATTGTTGAAGGCAGCATGATCATGCATGCTGCTGAAAAAGCAGGTACCTATATCCCCCACTTCTGCTACCACAAGAAGCTCAGCATTGCCGCCAATTGCCGCATGTGTCTGGTTGATGTGGAGAAGATGCCCAAGCCCATGCCCGCTTGCGCCACACCGGTCACGCAAGGCATGATCGTGCGCACCAAGAGCGACAAGGCGATCAAGGCGCAGAAGTCGGTGATGGAGTTTTTGCTCATTAACCACCCGCTGGATTGCCCGATTTGTGACCAGGGCGGTGAATGCCAGTTGCAAGATTTAGCCGTGGGCTACGGCGGATCCTCTTCCCGTTACGAGGAAGAGAAGCGTGTCGTGCCTATTAAAGACGTAGGTCCATTGATTTCGATGCAGGAAATGAGTCGCTGCATCCACTGCACCCGTTGCGTGCGCTTTGGCCAGGAAGTTGCCGGTGTGATGGAGCTGGGCATGTCGCACCGCGGCGAACATGCAGAGATCGAAACCTTTGTCGGTAATACCGTTGACTCCGAGTTGTCGGGCAATATGATCGATATTTGTCCGGTCGGTGCGCTGACCAGCAAACCTTTCCGTTATAGCGCCCGCACCTGGGAACTGTCTCGCCGCAAGTCGGTGAGTCCCCATGATTCCACGGGCGCCAATCTGATTGTTCAGGTGAAGAACAATCAGGTTATGCGCGTGGTGCCGCTGGAAAACGAAGCAGTCAACGAGTGTTGGATTGCGGATCGCGATCGCTATTCCTACGAAGCTCTGAATGGGGATGAACGCCTGACCGCACCTATGCTCAAGCAGGATGGTAAATGGGTCACTGTGGACTGGCAAACAGCGCTTGAGTATGTGGCCAACGGACTGAAGCAAGTTAAATCTCAACACGGTGCTGCCGCTATTGGCGCCCTGGTGAGCCCCCACAGCACGGTTGAAGAGTTGTACTTGGCTGGTGAATTGGTACGCGGGCTCGGCAGCTCCAATATTGACTACCGCCTGCGCAATGCTGAGTTCGCTGCTGAGCAAGCTGGCGCCCGTAACCTCGGATTGCCCATTGCAAGCTTGTCGCAGTTGCAGCGCGTCCTCGTTGTTGGCTCGAATTTGCGCAAAGATCACCCTTTGTTTGCACAGCGAATTCGCCAAGCCGCCCGCATGGGCTGCGTGGTGCATGCGCTAATAGGCACCAAGACCGATTGGGCTTTGCCTGTGGCTAATACGATGGAGGTGGAATCCGCACATTGGGCTCAAGCCTTGGCGGAAATCGCCGCAGCCGTAGCCGCGGAGAAGGGCGTTGCCGCACCTGCACACGCTACAGCCGGCGCCCAAGCTACAGCTGTTGCGAAATCGCTGTTGGTCGGCGAGCGCAAAGCCATCCTGTTGGGAAATGCAGCAGCCCACCACCCTAAAGCCTCTAGCCTGCTGGCATTGGCCAACTGGATTGCAGTGAATACAGGGGCGAGCGTTGGTTATTTGACCGAGGCCGCCAACACTGTTGGCGCGCAGTTGGCAGCTGCCTTGCCAGGTGCTTCTGGCTTGAATGCGGCTCAGATGTTGGCGGGAGGCTTGAAAGCCGCACTGTTGTTAAACAACGAACCCCGTTGGGACAGTGCGGCTGGCGATAAGGCGATTCAGGGTATGGATCGGTGCGACATGGTCGTCACACTGAGCCCTTTCATATGCAATATGGACATCAGCGATGTGCTGTTGCCAATTGCGCCGTTCACCGAAACTTCGGGCTCGTTTATCAACGCGGAAGGCCGTCTACAAAGTTTCCATGCGGTGGTGAAGCCCAAGGGTGAAACGCGGCCTGCCTGGAAAGTGCTCCGCGTGCTGGCCAATTTGCTGGACCTGCCCGCATTTAATTTCGAGTCATCGCAAGAAGTGTTGGCCAAGTTAGCTTTGAATGCTGACGCATCGGGACATGTAGCAAGCGACCTCCTGAGCAACAGCTTGCAAGCCCCTATTGATATGACAGCCGGTTCCGTAGATCCCGCGGTGGCAAGCATCTACCAACTCGATAGCGTGGTGCGCCGTGCAACTTCGTTGCAATTGACTGCAGATGCAAAAGCCGCAAACCATGTGCAGCAGAGTCAAGAGGTGCCAGCATGATTGACATCATTTACAACGCTGGTTTGGGTTTGTTTGCCGCCGTATGGTGGACGAGTGTAGTTTGGCCCGTGATTTGGACCTTACTCAAGATCGTGGTGGTCGTGTTGCCATTGATGGGCGCAGTGGCGTACCTGACATTATGGGAGCGCAAATTCTTGGGTTGGATGCAGGTGCGTGTAGGCCCGAATCGCGTCGGTCCTTGGGGCTTGTTGCAGCCCATCGCCGATGCGCTGAAACTACTCACCAAAGAAATTCTGATCCCTTCGGCAGCCAACAAAGAGCTGTTTTTTGTGGGTCCTATTTTGACCATCATGCCAGCGATGGCTGCGTGGGCGGTAATCCCCTTTGGCCCTGATGTTGCGTTGGCCAATATCAATGCTGGACTGCTGTTCGTAATGGCAATCACGTCCATGGAAGTGTATGGCGTAGTGATCGCTGGTTGGGCATCGAATTCGAAGTATGCATTCTTGGGTGCGTTGCGCGCATCGGCGCAGATGATCAGTTACGAAATTGCCATGGGCTTTTGTCTGGTGGTCGTGTTGATGATTTCCGCCAGCATGAATCTCTCAGAGATTGTTGCCGTGCAGGGCAAGGGGCAGTTCGCGGCCATGGGCGTGGGCTTTTTGTCGTGGAACTGGTTGCCTCTACTACCTATTTTTGTCGTTTACATCATCTCGGGCCTGGCAGAGACCAACCGCCATCCCTTTGACGTGGTGGAGGGCGAAGCTGAAATTGTGGCCGGTCACATGGTCGAGTACTCCGGTATGTCGTACGCCATGTTCTATCTGGCCGAATACGCCAATATGTGGCTGATCTCCATCCTGGCATCGCTAATGTTCCTTGGCGGATGGTTGTCGCCGTTTGCTGCATTGGACTTCATTCCCGGATGGATTTGGCTAGGGCTAAAGACGTTTTTCATCGTGAGCTTGTTCATCTGGGTTCGTGCCACATTTCCACGCTTCCGTTACGACCAAATCATGCGCTTGGGCTGGAAGGTCTTTATCCCTGTGACCTTGGTCTGGCTGGTTGTCGTTGGCGTCTGGATGCAGACCCCCCTCAACATCTGGAAATGAGGGCATAAAACATGGCATTAAATTCTTTTTCACGCGTTCCTTCTGTATTCTCTCTCAAGGACTTCCTGTACAGCTTCTTGTTAGTGGAGCTCTTCAAAGGTATGGCTTTGACCGGCCGTTATTTGTTCCGCCGCAAAATCACGGTGCAGTTTCCTGAAGAGAAGACGCCACTGTCGCCGCGCTTTCGTGGGCTACATGCCCTGCGCCGCTATGAAAACGGCGAGGAACGCTGCATCGCCTGCAAGTTGTGCGAGGCCGTGTGCCCCGCAATGGCCATCACGATTGAGTCAGATGTCCGTGATGACGGCTCACGGCGTACGACCCGCTACGACATCGATCTGACCAAATGCATTTTTTGTGGTTTCTGCGAGGAAAGTTGCCCCGTGGACTCCATCGTGGAAACCCACATTCTGGAATACCACGGCGAAAAACGGGGTGACTTGTATTTCACTAAGGACATGTTGTTGGCGGTGGGCGACCGCTACGAGAGCGAGATCGCTGCCAACAAAGCGGCTGATGCCAAGTACCGTTGAAATGTGTCGTAAGAAAGAATTTGAACTATGAGTGTTACGACTGGCTTGTTTTACGCGTTCTCCGCGGTGCTGCTGTTGGCCGCGTTTCGGGTGATTACCGCCCGCAATCCTGTGCATTCCGCCTTGTTTTTGGTACTGGCATTTTTTCAGGCCGCATTGATCTGGATGCTGCTGAAGGCGGAGTTCCTGTCGATCACACTGGTGCTGGTGTACGTGGGTGCCGTGATGGTTCTGTTTTTGTTCGTGGTGATGATGATGGATATCAACGTGGAGAATTTGCGAGTGGGTTTTTGGCACCATTTTCCGCTAGCCGCAGCCGTGGGCGTTTTAATCGCGTTGGAAATGGCCGCAGTGTTGATGGGTGGGTTCCGGGTCGTTTTAGAGCCCACTGCATTGGGCGTTGCCCCCGTCCAAACCAATAACACCCTGGAGTTGGGCAAACTGATTTACACCCACTATATATTCCCTCTGGAGATTGCTGCAGCTATTCTTTTAGTGGCCATGATCGCGGCGATTGCGTTGACTCTGCGCGCTCGTAAGGACAGCAAATATGTGCATCCCGGTGAGCAAGTGCGTGTCAAAGCCCAGGACCGTATGGTGGTGGTGCGTATGGACGCAACACGCGCTGCACCGGATGAAACTAACGCGACTACGTCTGCGGAGAAATAAGCATGACCTTAACCCTTGGACATTTCCTCTCTTTGGGCGCCATGCTATTCGCGTTGTCGGTTGTCGGTATTTTCTTGAATCGCAGGAATTTAATTGTCCTGCTGATGGCCATCGAACTCATGCTGCTGGCGGTCAACACTAACTTCGTTGCCTTTTCATATTTTTTGAACGACATGCAGGGGCAAGTGTTTGTTTTCTTCATTCTGACGGTAGCGGCGGCTGAATCGGCCATTGGTCTTGCGATTCTGGTTTTGTTGTTCCGCAACAAATCCAGCATCAGCGTGGACGAACTCAATACGCTCAAGGGATAGACATGTACTCCCACGCTCCTCACTTCGTGTATTCGCTGCCCCCCAAAGGGGCGCATCCCGCCCTTGGGGCGGTCCTACGGGCGGTCTAAATGAGTCAAACCCTATCCGCTGCTACATTGTTGGCTATACCTATGGCGCCTTTGGTTGGTGCTGTCTTGGCTGGTGTCTTAGGCACCAAATTCGGCGGTAACAAAATCGGCCGCACCGCCAGCCACACCTTGACAATCCTGGGCGTTTTTGTAGCCTTTGTGTTGTCTGTCACGACCTTGAATGCGGTAGTTGCCGATGGCGCACGCTTCAACGAAACCCTCTATACCTGGATGGTGGTGGGTGGTTTGAAAATGGAAATTGGCTTTCTGGTCGACGGCCTCACTGCCATGATGATGTGCGTCGTGACCTTTGTCTCTTTGATGGTTCACCTGTACACCATTGGCTATATGGAAGAAGACAAAGGCTACAACCGATTCTTCTCCTACATCTCGTTGTTTACATTCGCCATGTTGATGCTGGTCATGAGCAACAACATGCTGCAACTTTTCTTTGGCTGGGAAGCTGTGGGCCTGGTTTCGTATTTACTGATTGGGTTTTGGTACAACAAGCCCACTGCGATCTTTGCCAATATGAAGGCCTTCCTGGTCAATCGCGTAGGTGACTTTGGCTTCATTTTGGGTATTGGATTGATTGTTGCCTTCGCCGGTACGTTGAATTACACAGAAGTGTTTGCCAAGGCGGACCAATTGACGGCCCTGACTTTCCCTGGTACTGACTGGATGCTAGTCACCGTGATTTGTATTTGCCTGTTTATTGGTGCCATGGGAAAGTCGGCCCAATTTCCATTGCACGTCTGGTTGCCAGACTCGATGGAAGGCCCAACGCCCATTTCAGCACTGATTCACGCGGCCACGATGGTCACTGCTGGCATCTTCATGGTGGCCCGTATGTCGCCTCTGTTTGAGTTGAGCGACACCGCACTCAGTTTCATCATGGTGATCGGCGCCATCACTGCTTTGTTCATGGGCTTCCTGGGCATCATCCAAAACGATATCAAGCGCGTGGTGGCTTATTCCACCTTGTCCCAACTGGGTTATATGACGGTGGCGCTGGGTGCATCGGCCTACTCGGTAGCCGTGTTCCATTTGATGACACACGCCTTCTTCAAAGCCTTGTTGTTTCTCGCCGCGGGCTCGGTCATCATGGGTATGCACCACAATCAAGACATTCGCTGGATGGGTGGCGTGCGCAAGTACATGCCTATTACGTGGATTACGTCGCTGCTGGGTTCTTTGGCACTGATTGGCACACCTCTGTTCTCCGGCTTCTACTCCAAGGACAGCATCATCGAGGCCGTGGCCGAGAGCCACCTACCGGGTTCTGGATTTGCTTACTTTGCAGTGTTGGCCGGTGTGTTCGTGACGGCTTTTTATTCGTTCCGCATGTACTTCCTGGTATTCCATGGAAAAGAGCGCTTCGACCAGAATCCGGATGCGCATCATGGTCACGATGACCACCAGCACGCAGATGGGGACCACCACGACCCGCATGAGTCCCCTTGGGTGGTGTGGGTGCCGTTGGTGCTGCTGGCCATCCCTTCGGTGTTCATCGGCTACTTCACCATCGACAGCATGCTGTTTGGAGCCTTTTTCAAAGGCGCTATCTTCGTCAATGATGCCAAGCATCCGGTGATGGAAGAGCTAGCCCATGCATTCCATGGCGCACCGCAAATGGCTGCCCATGCGATTGGTACTTTGCCACTGTGGCTGGCAATTGCTGGCGTGGCCTTGGCCTACGTGTTTTACATGCTCAAGCCCGAGTGGCCCGCCGCTATCAAACGCACGTTCATGCCGGTATTCAACCTGCTGGAAAACAAGTACTACCTGGACTGGATCAACGAAAACATCTTGGCACGCGGGGCTCGTATGCTGGGTGCCGGCCTGTGGAAAGTGGGTGACCAGACGATCATTGACGGCTTCTTTGTGAACGGCTCGTGGAAGCTGGTGGGCTGGGTTTCAGGCATTGTGCGCAGGGCCCAGTCAGGGTATCTATACCACTACGCGCTGGTGATGATTCTGGGCGTTTTTGTGCTCATGACGTATTTCGTTTGGCTCAAGTAGGAGAAAAAGAACATGGGATTGTTGAGCCTAGCCATTTGGACGCCGATTGCGTTTGGGGCGATTTTGCTAGCCTTGGGGCGTGATGACCAGGCCAAGGCCGTGCGCTGGATTGCTTTGATTGGATCGGTAATCAGCCTGATGGTGACCTTGCCGCTGTACACACGCTTTCAAACGACGTCCGCAGCCGTGCAATTTGCTGAGAATGCGCCCTGGATTGAGCGCTTCAACGTGAATTACCACCTGGGTGTGGATGGCATCTCACTTTGGTTTGTGTTGCTGACGGCTTTCATCAATGTGATCGTGGTGATTGCTTCTTGGGAATCCATCACCCGCAAGGTCAACCAGTACATGGGTGCCTTTCTGATCCTCAGTGGTTTGATGATCGGCGTGTTTAGCGCGCTGGACGGCTTGCTGTTCTATGTTTTCTTTGAAGCGACGCTGATACCGATGTACTTGATCATCGGTATCTGGGGAGGGCCCAACAAGATTTACGCGGCCTTCAAATTCTTCTTGTACACATTGCTGGGCTCATTGTTGATGCTGGTGGCGTTGATTTATCTGTACACCCAATCGGGTGGCAGTTTTGATCTCGCGGTGTGGCACGCCATGCCCCTGAGCGCTACCGCCCAGACCCTGTTGTTCTTTGCCTTTTTTGCAGCGTTTGCGGTCAAGGTGCCCATGTGGCCGGTACACACCTGGTTGCCCGATGTGCACGTGGAAGCGCCAACGGGCGGCTCGGCTGTGCTAGCGGCCATCATGCTGAAGCTGGGTGCTTACGGCTTCTTGCGTTTCTCCTTACCCATCGCCCCCGATGCCGCCCACGAGTGGGCCTGGCTGATGATTGCGCTGTCGCTGGTGGCAGTGGTGTATGTGGGCCTGGTGGCCATGGTGCAGCAGGACATGAAAAAGCTAGTGGCTTATTCGTCCGTGGCCCACATGGGCTTCGTGACGCTGGGCTTCTTTATCTTCAATGATCTGGGCGTGTCCGGCGGACTGGTGCAAATGATTGCACACGGTTTTGTGTCGGGTGCCATGTTCTTGTCGATTGGCGTACTCTACGATCGCGTGCATTCGCGTGAAATTGCCAGCTACGGTGGTGTTGTCAACACCATGCCCAAGTTCGCCGCCTTCGCTTTGTTCTTCGCCATGGCCAATTGCGGCTTGCCGGGCACAGCCGGGTTTGTAGGTGAGTGGATGGTGATTCTGGGCGCGGTGAAGTTCAACTTTTGGATCGGCTTTGCCGCTGCCAGTGCGCTGATCTTTGGTGCGGCTTACACCCTGTGGATGTTTAAGCGCGTGTACCTGGGGCCTGTGGCCAATGACGACGTGAAGGCACTTGAAGACATCAACGCCCGGGAGTTCGTCATGCTGGCACTCCTGGCCTCTGCTGTGCTCTATATGGGTGTCTATCCCAAGCCGTTCACCGACGTGATGGACGCTTCTGTAGCCCAATTGCTGCAGCACGTTGCCGCATCGAAGTTGAACTGATCACACTGAATTGACGAACTGAATTGAGAGAGAACGATGATTGACAAAATCAGTTGGATCACGGTTTACCCGGAAATCGTGTTGATGGTGATGACCTGTGTGATTGCACTGGCCGATCTCGCTGTCAAAACGCCTTTGCGCACTCGCACCTATGTGATGACGCTGGCCACCCTGGCGGCAGTGGCCTTTATTCAGGCGCTTTACGCAACCAATGACGCCACGCACTACGGCTTCGGCAATATGGTGGTTAGTGACACCATGGGCAACTGGCTCAAGTGCTTTGCCACGCTGGCAGTGATGGTGTCCTTGGTCTACGGCCGCCCGTATGCCTCGCACCGGGACATGCTGCGCGGTGGTGAGTTGTTCACCCTGAGCCTGTTTGCATTGCTCGGCATTTTTGTGATGATTGGCGGGAACAACTTCCTGGTGATCTATCTGGGCTTGGAGTTGTTGACTCTCTCAAGTTACGCGCTAGTGGCCCTGCGCCGCGATAACGCGACGGCAACTGAAGCTGCGATGAAGTATTTTGTGCTGGGTGCCATGGCGTCGGGCTTCTTGTTGTACGGCATGTCCATGTTGTACGGCGCTACCGGCTCTCTGGACATAACCACGGTTTTCAAGGCCATCGCTTCTGGTCAAATTCGCCATCAGGTGTTGGTGTTTGGTCTCGTGTTCATCGTGGCAGGCCTGGCGTTCAAGCTCGGTGTAGTGCCATTTCACATGTGGATTCCTGATGTGTACCAAGGCGCCCCTACTGCCATCACGTTGATGATTGGTGGCGCGCCGAAGTTGGCTGCGTTCGCTATCACTATGCGGTTGCTGGTGGAAGGCATGTTGCCATTGGCCATTGATTGGCAGCAGATGCTGATGGTCTTGTCGATTGGTTCCCTGGCTATTGGTAACTTGGCGGCTATCGCCCAGACCAATGTAAAACGCATGTTGGCTTTTTCCACTATTTCGCAAATGGGCTTCGTACTGCTGGGCATCATGTCGGGTGTGGTCAAGGGCGATGCTTTGTCTTTCACGGCCAATGCCTACAGTTCGGCCATGTTCTATGTCATCACCTATGTGCTGACCACGCTGGCCACCTTCGGCATCATGATGCTGCTGTCCAGCGAAGGTTTTGAGAGTGAAGAGACTGCTGACTTTGCCGGCCTGAATCAGCGTAGCCCGCTGTACGCCGCCGTGATGGCCATCTGCCTGCTGTCGTTGGCCGGTATTCCACCTATGGTTGGTTTCTATGCCAAGCTTTCGGTGCTGCAGGCGCTGATTGCTTCGGGTCAATCGCTGTATCTGGGGCTCGCTGTGTTTGCAGTGCTGATGTCGCTGATTGGCGCTTTCTACTATTTGCGTTTGATCAAGGTCATGTACTTTGACCAACCCATTACCGTGGGACCGATCGTGGCTTCGGCGGATGTACGGGTGGTGCTGTCCATCAACGGCGCCTTAGTGCTGGTCCTGGGCATCTTCCCTAGCGGTTTGATGGTCTTGTGCAGTAACGCTGTGTTTCAGATGCTGGGCACCTGACCCGATTCGGTGCGCGGCATGACTTCCTCAGTGTCGGTTTGGCTGGTGGTTTTGTTAGCGGTAACGGGTGCTATGCTGCCCTTTGTCAGCCAACGCCTGATGGGTGTGCTCGCAGTGACTAAGCCCAAAACCTTGGGCATCCGTTTGCTGGAGCTGATCGCTTGCTATTTTCTGGTGGGAGTCATTGCCCTCTTGCTAGAAAATAACGCTGGCCAGATTGCTCCCCAAGGCTGGGAGTTTTACGCCATCACCGGCACCATGTTTATCACACTCGCCTTTCCCGGTTTTGTCTACCGCTACTTGCTCAAGCATCCCCGCTGAGCATGCGTGTCCGCCATGAGCGATCGTGATTTGATCGAAGTTCAATCCGCCAGTGAAGAAATCCTCAAGGGCAAGTTCTTAAATGCCTTTCGCGATACGGTCACCTTGCCCGATGGCAATTCCGCCATCCGCGAATACTTTGTGCACCCTGGCGCGGTGATGGTGATCCCTCTATTGCAAGATGCCGATGGCCAGCTAAAGGTCGTGCTGGAACGGCAATTCCGCTATCCCGTGGGTCAGGTGATGATCGAATTTCCGGCGGGCAAGCTGGACCCTGGCGAGGACTCTCTGGTCTGTGCCCAGCGTGAATTGGCTGAAGAAACCGGCTACCGTGCGATGCAGTGGGCGCGCGCGGGCGTGCTGCATCCTGTGATTGCCTACTCCACCGAATTCATTGATATCTGGTTTGCCAAGGACCTGCATTTGGGTGCGCGCCATCTGGACGACGCCGAGTTTTTGGAGGTGTTTACCGCGACACCCGCCGAACTGCTGCAATGGTGCCTGGAGGGCAAAGTGACCGACGCCAAAACCCTGACCGGTGCGCTGTGGCTGCAGAATGTATTGAGTGGCGCGTGGACCCTGGATTGGCAGACCCCGCTATGAAAGTGCTGGATTTGGAGTGCGGAAATGGGCACACCTTTGAGGGCTGGTTTGCATCTTTAGATGCTTTCGCCGACCAATGTGCCAGGGCTCTGGTGGAATGCCCCGCATGCGGCGATGCGCACATCGCTAAAAAGCTAAGTGCACCGCGTTTAAATTTGAGTGCGGTACGCAAAGAGGAGTCTGCAGAGGCCGAGCCGGTAGCGTCATCGGTCAGCGCTCCGCAGAACGCGACGGTCGCCTGGATGGAGATGGCACGCCAAGTCATTGCCAATACCGACGATGTGGGAAACCAGTTTGCCCAAGAGGCGCGCCGCATTCATTATGGTGAAGCGGACGCCCGAGGCATTCGGGGGACCAGCAGCCCGGATGAAGCCCTGGAGCTGCTGGATGAAGGCATCGCCGTGATGCCCCTATTGCTACCAGAGGCCTTGAAAGGGCCACTGCAATAGCGCCCCCCCACGCTCCGCCACTGCGTGGGTCGCTGCCCCCCAAGGGGGCTAATTTTCCCTGACGGGGCTGACCGCCAAGCGGCTCAGAGCCTCGGGGCGGCCCTTCGGAAAATTGCAATTTAAGGATACAAGCCGCGCAGTTCACGCGCGTGCAAGATGCGTTTGCAGGCGATGATAAAGGTCGCAGTACGCAGGCTTACCTTGTAGTCCTGAGAGATTTGCCAGACACCGGCAAAAGCCTCCTTCATGATGCGAACCAAGCGGGCATTGATCTCGTCTTCGCTCCAGAAGAAGCTGGAGAAATCTTGCACCCACTCGAAGTAGCTCACGGTCACGCCACCGGCATTGGCAATCACATCGGGTAGCACCAGAATATTACGGTCATGCAGGATGTCATCGGCTGCCGGAGTGGTGGGGCCGTTGGCACCCTCGATCACCATGCGCGCTTTGATACGACCGGCATTAGCGGCGGTGATCTGGCCCTCCAGTGCGGCGGGAATCAGGATGTCGCACTCCACGTCCCAAAAGCTGTCATCGCTGACGACTTCGGCACCCACGAATCCCTTGACGGAGCCGTTACGCGAAACATAGGTCATTAACGCGGGTACATCGATACCAGCTTCGCGGTAAATCGTGCCACCGTGGTCTTGTACGGCCACAATGCGGGCACCGGCTTCGGCAAACAGCTTGCCAGCAATGCCTCCTACGTTACCGAAACCTTGCACCGCCACGCGGGCTTTGGAGATATCCAGGCCAATGTGATTCGCGGCCTCAGCGCCTACTGTGAAGACACCGCGGCCTGTCGCTTCGCGGCGGCCCAATGAGCCACCCAAGTCAACCGGTTTGCCGGTCACGACACCTGTGGCAGTGGCACCTTCGTTCATGGAATACGTGTCCATCATCCAAGCCATGATTTGTTCGTTG
The DNA here is from genome assembly GCA_025363275.1 of Burkholderiales bacterium. Lineage (GTDB taxonomy): Bacteria > Pseudomonadota > Gammaproteobacteria > Burkholderiales > Burkholderiaceae_C > Allorhodoferax. The sequence goes on from JANYEE010000136.1 coordinate 12,660, forward strand.
GTGTTCACATCGGGCGCCGGGATGTCTTTGGTGGGGCCAATGATGATGCCGATCTCGCTGGTGTAGCGGCGGGTCATGCGCTCCAGCTCGCCCATGGACAAGGTTTTGGGATCGACGCGAATACCGCCTTTGGCACCGCCGTAGGGCACGTTTACCGCCGCATTTTTAATAGACATCCAGGCCGACAGGGCCATCACCTCGGACAAAGTGACATCCTGGTGAAAACGCACGCCACCTTTGCCGGGGCCGCGTGATGTGTTGTGTTGCACGCGGTAGCCTTCAAAGTGGGCTACGGTGCCATTGTCCAGTTGAATAGGGACATCGACCACCAGCGCGCGCTTGGGGCGCTTCAGTGTTTCAGCCCACCGAGCCAGATGGCCCAAGTAAGGAATAACACGGTCAACCTGCTGCAGGTAGATGCCCCAAGGGCCGAGGTTGTCGGCCTGCAAATAAGAGGGCAATGCGTGATGGGTGGGGGAATTGGCTAGTGCTGCTGCGGCTGCTTCGTGGGTAGCGTTCGACATGGGTTTCCTTGTGGGATTGATCAAGCCCCGGACTGTATCTGTGGGCCCCATGCCTGTCTAAGGCCAAGTTATTTCAACAGTATGCAAAAAATGAATACTTCTAGGCTGCGAGATTTAAAATGCGCCCAGTAGCCTGTCCTTGGCTGTTAATGACAGGCGGCGCATCGGCATCGGTCTTCAAGGCATTGCCGCTGTCTGCGCGCTTCTGGCTAGTGGCGCGGTACAGGTTTTCAATGAAGTTTTGTACTTTGACAGGTACTTCGGAAATTTGCACCGCTGAGGGGGGGCGGTAAGTAGCCTCAGTTTGGCGATTGCCGCTGAGAGCTATTTGGGAGACCCTGCCTTGGCGTTCTTGCGCTTGTTGCTCAGCCTGGTCAGCCTCCGCACGCAACTGCTTGGCGTTGCCTTCGGCTTGGTCCGCTTCGCGCTGGGCCTGGGCGAGCCTGGCCTGGCCCAGCGCCGCCTGCAAGGACGGCGTGGCGCTGTTGGTGGCGGTGATTGCGACCATACGCGTGAACGCTGGACTACGAGCCCAAAGCGCTTAGGCGGTGACGTTGAGCAAACGTCCGGTTTGCTGGCCCTGGGTGTTTACCACGGGCTTGGGCTCAGAGGTCTTTTTGGGCTCTTGGGCTTGGGCGCGAGCCTCGGTGCTGCGGACCTGTTTGGCTTCTTCAGCGCGGCGTGATGGCTGTGCGGGTTGCGGTGCTGGGGCGGGGCGGGCGGATTTGACTTCCATGGCGTGCTCCAAAAGGTTAGAACCTAATTTTACGAGCCTAAGACCCACAAAACAAGCAGTTTTACCTGTCTGTTTTGGCCTTTAACCCTGGTCGCGTAACACCAAGAGCGGGGGCGGCAGTGTGTTCGGCGTAGGTAAAGGAGGAGCCCGCGAAGCGGGCGGGGACACGAAGCATAACATGCTGACGTCACCGCGCCTTTCTCCGCAAAAGCTCACGCGTTGAATTGCAGCGCAGCTAGTCCGGCGTAAACACCACCCTGGGCTACCAGCTCGGCATGCGTGCCTTGCTCCACCAGCCGTCCGTGGTCCAGCACCACGATCAGGTCGGCCTTTTGCACGGTGGCCAGGCGGTGGGCAATAACCAGCGTAGTGCGGTTACGCATGGCCGATTCGAGTGCGGCCTGCACCATCCGCTCGCTCTCAGCGTCCAGCGCGCTGGTGGCTTCGTCCAACAGCAGCAGCGGCGGGTTTTTGAGCATGGCCCGCGCAATGGCAATGCGCTGGCGCTGCCCGCCCGACAGGCGCACGCCGCGCTCACCCAAAAAGGTGTCATAGCCCTCGGGCAGGGTGCTTATGAATTCGTGGGCGAAGGCGGCTTGGGCAGCGGCTTTGACTTGCGTATCGCTTGCGTCGGGTTTGCCGTAGCGGATGTTTTCCAGCGCGCTGCTGGAGAAGATCACTGCATCTTGCGGCACGATGCCCACACGTTGTCGCAGCGCATCCAGCGCCATGTCGCTTGTGCCAACGCCATCCAGCACGATGCTGCCGCTTTGCGGGTCGTAATAACGCAGCAGTAACTGGAACACCGTGCTCTTGCCTGCGCCGCTGGGCCCGACGATGGCCACGGTCTGTCCTGGCTGCACGTTCAGGCTGAAACTGTGCAGCGCGGCCTGCAACGGGCGGGAGGGGTAGTGGAAGTTGACTGCTTCAAATTTGATAGCGCTTCCTGCAGAGGGCATCAGGGCCACAGCAGGATTTGAGGGCGAAGTGATGGGAGACTGGGTGCCCAGTAGCTCCATCAAACGCTCAGTAGCACCCGCTGCGCGCAGCAAGTCGCCATACACCTCACCCAGCACCGCAAAGGCGCTGGCCAAAATAATCACGTAAACCACGGTTTGCCCCAGATGTCCGGCGCTGATGCGGCCCTCAGACACAGCCTGCGTGCCCTGGTACAAGCCCCACAGCAGCGCCGCGCTGGTGGCAATGATGATGAAGGCGACCAGCACCGAGCGCATCAGGCTGCGCTTGGTGGCGGTGGCAAAGGCGTCGTCGGTGGAGGTGACAAAGCGCGCGGTTTCGCGCCCCTCGGCGGTGTAGCTTTGCACCACCGGAATGGCGTTCAACACTTCGGCTGCAATGGCGCTGGAATCGGCAATACGGTCTTGCGAAGCCCGTGAGAGCTTGCGCACGCGCCGGCCAAACCACAGGCTGGGCAGCACGATCAACACCAGCACCACCAGCACCTGCAGCATCACTACCGGGTTAGTCCACACCAGCACGCCCAGCGCGCCCACACCCATCACCAAGTTGCGCAGCCCCATGCTCAAGGACGAGCCCACTACGGTTTGCACCAGCGTGGTGTCGGCCGACAGGCGCGACAGCACCTCGCCGGTTTGGGTGGTCTCAAAAAACTCGGGGCTTTGCCTGAGTACATGGCTGTAGACCGCGTTGCGCAGGTCGGCCGTCACCCGCTCGCCCAGCCAGCTCACCATGTAGAAGCGCCCGGCAGAGAAAAGACCCAAGGCCACGGCCACGGCAAACAGTGCCGCAAAGTGCTCGCGCATCGCCATTACCTGGGCGCCCTTGTCGGTCTGTATCAACCCACCGTCAATCAGGCTACGCAGCGCTAAGGGAAACGCAAGCGTTGCCACCGCCGCCATCACCAGAAACACCAGCGCCAAGCCAATGCGTCCCCGGTAGGGCTTCAAGAAGGGCAGCAGGCCGGAGAGGGATTTGGGGTTGGTGGCTTTGGGGCGGTCGGAAGAAATCATGGCTCGTTAAGTGGGGGTGAACACGCGGGGCGCAAGTCAATACCGAAAATACAGTGAAAACAGGCCAGGGCCCATGTGAAATATGCGTAGGCAGCTACAAAAGTGATAGCAAGTGAGCGATTTTTCACTCTACCACGCCCATTATCATGGGACGGCGTACCCCAAGCATCACCCATGACTTCCAATTTCGCCGCCCCCTTTGCGCCCAACTCAGATGCGAACGCCAGCATCGAACCCGCCAGCATTGAGGCCAACGACTTCACGGCCTTCTTTGATACCCAGGCGGCGATTCGGGCGGTGTTCTTCAACGGCGCCACCGCGCAGGCTACTTACGATAAGCATGTGTTGTCCGGCTTGCCTGCGCCGCCGCTGCACTACACGCGTTTGCAATCTACCAGCCCGGCGCATGCTTCGTTGTCGTTCGAGCAGAAGCTGGACGCCTGGAAGTGCATTTTGGTCTAAAATACAAGCCCAATCACGCTGGGGCCCAGGTGAAACCTGCCTAAGTAGCTATCAATGTGATAGCTACGGTCCGATGTTTGCGTACTTATTCCTCAGGTGGTTTGGCACTGGTTGATGGTTGTTTCCACTAGCCGTAGAGGTTTTTGGAAAGAATGTGCCAAAAATTGGATCAATGATGCTAATATTTGGCATGAACTTGAGTGCCGCACTTTTTACCGACAGTCAATCACGCTTGTTTACTTGGCTATTCGGTCAGCCCGAGCGTGCTTATCACCTCAATGAGCTACGCCGACTCACCGGCTTGGGTAGCGCGTCATTACAACGTGAGCTGAACCGCATGGCCTCTGCCGGTGTGGTGGACGCGCAAGCCGTGGGCAATATGCGCCGCTTTCAAGCCAACCCACAATCGCCGGTGTACGCCGAGCTGGTCGCGCTGACCCGCAAGACCTTGGGCACCGTTCCGGTGTTGCGTGATGCTTTGAAGGCACTGCAGCCGGGATTGCAGGCCGCTTGGGTCTATGGCTCTGTGGCCAAACAAACGGATACCGCGCGCAGCGATATTGATGTGATGCTGGTGGGCCATGACTTGCCGCTCAGCCAAGTATTGACCTGCCTGGAACCCGCGGAGGCCCAGTTGGGTCGAAAAATCAATCCGAGTTGCTACTCGCTAAAAGAGTTTGAACGCCGTCGCGCCGAGCCGGATTCCTTTGTCAACCGCGTTTTGTCGCAGCCCACTTTGATGCTTTTAGGGGATGCCCATGAGCCTGCCTGAGCTGGATAACCTCGTTCGCATTGGCAATTTGAAGGCCGAGCCGCGTAACGTACTTGAAGTGACGCGCATGCTGGACATGGCGCGTACGCGCCTGGCGGATGCGCAGTTGCACACCTTGTCGCTGGAAGGGCGCTTCACCAGCGCTTACAACGCGGCCCACGCCGCCGCTTTGGCAGCGCTGCGTTGGCATGGCTACCGCAGTGAAAACCGTTACACCGTCTTTCAGTGTCTGACCCACACACTGGGCTGGCCTGCCAGTCGTTGGCGCGTGTTTGATGCGGCCCATCAGAAAAGAAACTTGGCAGAGTACGAGGGCTATTTGGAGATCGAGGAATCAACCGTCACCGAGCTGTGTGCTTTGGTTGAAAGCCTGCTGGCTGATGTGCGGGCCTTGGCAATCAACTAGGTGAACGGCCAATCTACATTGAACGCTAAATGTTCTTCAAACTGCCTGCGGTTTCTATCGCCTGTTTTAGTTGGTCTATCTTGTCCACCGGAGACGAACCAACCAGCGATCGTTCACCAAAGTCTTTTGCCCCATGCGGCACTAAAGTCATTCGCACCGTCCGTTGCTTAGCATTCTGAATCTCTAGCGTTGACCATTGTGGGTCACCCGAAACAAAGCCAATTGAGAATTCACGGTCCATTACTGCGCCGGGTTTCAAGCCGCCATCTTCCTTGTACCAGTCAAATTCCTCGCTAGCTGCAGCGGGTTTTTCAGCGGCGTCTAGAAATAACTCCAATCTCCAACGCAGGCTGCTAAAGCCAAATTGACTGCCGTTTCGCACGCGAGCAAAGACCTGCGGTTTTGATCCGAAGAAGTCGCTTTTGATTGAAAACCTTGGGTTTTCTGCAGCTACCTTGTTCATTTCTGCCATTGCTACTGTCCAACTTGCTACCTGCCTTTCAAGCTCTGCAATTTGCATTGGAAATTCATTGAGAACTTTCGAGGCCTCACCTCGAATGACTTTTCTAGGAGATTGGTTGGGGTAGTGAGTATTCAAAGCTTCAATGGAGAGATCAGAAACCGCCCAATCAAAAGCCTGCATTTCCTTTTGATCCATATCTTTAATGGCTTCTGCCAAAGACGATTTATACGCGTCGAACCCTTGACTAGTTATCAATGGTCTATCAAGCCCTCTGGAACAGGCTGATACGAGGAGCGCACAAAACACTATCGATGCACATTTGAGCGATTGAGACAACATGGAAGACCTAGTTTTTTGGTGGGAACGCAGAGTTTTTAACGTGATGGTTGGACTTCAACCATCGAAGTAAATTGGGATGCGAGGGAATTGTAAGCACTGAAATATTCAAAGCTTTAGCGCCGCGGCGTAGCCCGTCATCTCCAAGTAGCCGCGCCCAACCAGCTTCTGGTTGCTGTCCCATACCTCGCACAAGCCTTCCCAGTAGATGGCGCCTGTCGACGCGCGGCTGTCCAACTCCTGGTTGTCGATGACGGCCTTGATCGTATAAAAGTCAGCCGGGGTGCGCACGATCCACTCGACTGGGTAGCTGGCGCTGCTCAAAGCGCTGCGCCAGATGCGGGTGGGTTTGAACAACACCTCACCGCGCGAGAAAACGTACTTCACGTTGCCCGCGGTTCCTGCACTTCGGAACGATCCGCCATCCCACATCGCGCGCCCCGCTGTGTCACGCAACTGAAAGGCGGTCAGCGCGCTGCCGTCAAACAGATTAATGCCCATCCAGTCCCAACCCACAGCCTGCGGGTGCAGCACCTCCTGGCTCCACTCGTGGTCCAGCCAGGCAGTGCTGCCTGCACCCAACGTGGTGGTTTGACCCTTGAGCGCCACGCTGCCGCTCACCTGCAACTGTGGCAGGCTGTAGTAGTAGCTGGCTTGCTTCTCATCGGGCCCTTTGCGCGACAGGCCGTCTTGCCCCTGCAGCAGTACGGGTTGGGTGGCTTTGAAGTTCAGGCTCAGCGTGAAATCGCCTGCCGGTATGTGTGCCCGCAGGTCTGCCCCCACGCGGCGCAAAGACCAGTCGCGCAGCACGATGTTGGTGTCTTCAGCGCTGGCCGAAGCGAGGTCCGCCGCATTGCTGTTCGGCGCTTCGCCAGACCAGCGGGCAATGCGCTGGTCGTGCCAGAGTTTTTTGCCCTGCACATCGGTGACGGCGGCGTGCGCAAACAGCAGTTGCTTGGCTGCCAGGCGCGATTGCATGCCCTGTGTGGCCGCCACACGGCGGCGGAAAAAGGTAACTTGGAAGCCGAAAGCCGCCGGTGGCGATGCGTCAAGACCCGGCTCTGTAGCCGCACCGGCACCCGCTGCGTTGGCATAGCCCGTGACGTACCACCATTCGGTGGTGAAGTCATTGTGTGAACCGGCGTCGCGTGGGAAGCGCAGTGTGGCTTTAGGCAAAGCCCAGGACGCTGTGGGCAGCGCCGACAGACCTGCTGCCAATGCAGGCCAAGCCAGCGCATTACGGCGGTTTAAGCCTGTAATAGACGATGCCAAACCTGCAGGAAATTTCACAATTTCACCCCGCGCACCCAGCGCATCACGCCAGCGCCGCGCGTACACGCGCCGTGGCTTCGGTGCAGTCGCCCAGGCTCTCGCTCACCCATTCGGCGCAGTGGTAATTGGGCAAGTAGCGCTCACCCGCATCGCACAGCAGCGACAGGATGGAGCCTTGTTCACCCCGCGCGCGCATCTCTTGCGCCAGCGTCAGCATGCCGATGAAATTGGTGCCGGTACTGGGCCCAACCTTGCGGCCCAAAATGGCGGAGAGTTCGCGCATGGCCGCCACCGATTCGACATTGGGCACCTCGATCATGCGGTCCACCAGGGTGCGGATAAAGCTGGCCTCCACGCGCGGGCGGCCAATGCCTTCAATGCGTGAGCCGGGACCGGTCAGCGTCGCATCGCCCGTGCGGTGGTAGTCACCAAACACCGAGCCCACCGGGTCGGGCACGCACACCTGCGTGGCGTAGCGCTGGTAGCGGATGAAGCGGCCTACTGTTGCACTGGTGCCGCCCGTGCCCGCACCCACCACCACCCAGCGCGGCACCGGATACCGCTCGCGCGCCATCTGGCTGAACATGCTTTGCGCGATGTTGTTGTTGCCGCGCCAGTCGGTCGCGCGCTCGGCATAGGTGAACTGGTCCATGTAGTGGCCGCCGGTCTGCTCGGCCATGCGCTGGGCGGCTTCGTACACCTGGTCGGCCGTGTCCACCAGCAGGCATTTGCCGCCGTAAAACTCGATCTGCGCAATCTTCTCGGGGGAGGTGCTCTTGGCCATCACCGCCACAAAAGGCAGGCCCAGCAGGCGCGCAAAGTAGGCCTCGCTCACTGCCGTCGATCCGCTGCTGGCTTCCACAATCGTGGAGCCTTCTTGCACCCAACCATTGCACAGTGCGTACAAAAACAGCGAGCGCGCCAGGCGGTGCTTCAGGCTGCCGGTGGGGTGGGTGGATTCGTCCTTCAGATACAGATCAATGCCATGCTGGGCGAAGGCGGGCAGCGGCAGCGGAATCAGATGCGTGTCGGCACTGCGCAGGTAGTCGGCTTCGATCAGCGCAATGGCTTGGCTGAGCCAGGCGCTATTTGTTTGGGCGGGTTGTGGAGTCACGGTAGCTTGCGGCTTTAGAGTGCGTCACTGTAACCTCACGCCGGGTGCTGGTACCTCACTTTATAGCGCAGGCTGCGTCGCGATGGGCTGTTCAGCGATGCGGCTCGAATAGTGATGATGGGGCGTTCAACGCAGCGAAATCAAGGAGGAGGCCCCTCACGGGCCGGGGGACATTCGCGGAGTTGAATGCTCCACCATCACTATTCTCCAGATACAGCCCTAGTGCGCGGCCGACGCCGCATCGGCCCCCGCGCCGCCCGCTGGGGCGCGCACTGGCCGTGCCAGCCAGACCAAAGGTATCAGCATGACAAAGATGGCCGCCGATGCCAGAAACACATCACTGGCCGCCAGCATGTAAGCCTGCTGGTCGATCAGGCGATTGACTGAAAACAGCGCCTGTTCGTAGCTCATGCCCGTGGCCTGCATACCTGCTAGTGCACCCGTAGCCGCCGAGTTGCCGGTGTTGATGGCCTCTGCCAACTGCGCATGGTGCAGCGCGGCGCGGTCTTGCCACACGGTGGTGACGATGGAGGTACCGAATGCACCGGCGGTGATACGCACAAAGTTGGACAAACCCGACGCGGCAGGAATCCGGTCGGGCGGCAAGCCCGACAGAATGATCGACAGCAGCGGGATGAAGAAGAACGCCATCGACACGCCCTGGATGATGGTCGGGACCAGAATGGTCGCTTCGTCGGCCTGGGTGTTGAAGTTGGAGCGCATCCACAGCACCAGCGCAAACACCATGAAGGCAAAAGTGGCGAAATAGCGCGGGTCAACCCGCCCCACGTTTTTGCCCACCACGGGGGAGAACAAGATCGCCATCAAGCCCACCGGGGCCAGCACAAATCCGGCTTCGGTAGAGGTGTAGCCCATGTACTGCTGCAGCCACAGGGGCAGCAACACCACATTGCCAAAGAACAGGCCATAGCCCACCGAAATGGCCAGCGTGCCCGCCCAGAAGTTGCGCCGCTTGAACAGCGTGAGGTCCACCACCGGATGTTTCTCGGTCAGCTCCCAGGCCACAAAGATCAGGAAGCCGACCAGC
>JANYEE010000145.1 GCA_025363275.1 Burkholderiales bacterium
CGTTCATGAAATCTTTGGCAGCCAAGAAGGTGTCGAGAACGCAGGGATCGTGGCGCAAGCACGGGAACATTCCGCTGTGAATTTCATGAGCTCGACCATGGTATTTGCGTGCGCAGGATCGGGTTACCGAAGCGTTTTGCTCCGTGTCCCCCGCGCTTCGCGCTCCTCCTTTACCTGCGCAAAACGCCCCGGCACCCCGATCCTGGAGCTTGGGTATGCCTAAGGCGGTTTACGCATCACAAGCCCGCGTGTTGACGGATATTCCAAACATCGGCAAATCCATTGCGGGTGACCTGCGTGGCCTGGGCGTGAACACACCCGCAGACGTGGCCGCCATGGACCCGATAGCGATGTACGACGCCCTGCGCACGCCGGTAGGCAAGCGCCACGATCCCTGCGTTCTCGACACCTTCTTGGCTGCCAAAGATTTCATGAACGGCGGCCCACCGCATCCCTGGTGGCACTTCACGCCCATACGCAAAGCACAAAAACTGATTCCCGAATAGGAGACCTCGAATGTTCACCAAAATTCTGATTGCCAACCGTGGCGAAATCGCCTGCCGCGTAATTGCTACCGCCAAGAAAATGGGCATCAAAACCGTAGCGGTGTATTCCGACGCAGACAAGGAAGCCCGCCACGTGGCGCTTGCCGACGAGGCGGTCAACATCGGCCCCGCGCCCAGCCGCGAGAGCTATTTGTTGGCCGACAAGATCATTGCTGCTTGCAAGCAAACCGGGGCACAGGCCGTGCACCCCGGCTACGGCTTCCTGAGCGAGAACGCCGCGTTTTCCAAGCGCTGCGAAGAGGAGGGCATCATCTTCATCGGCCCCAAGCACTATTCGATTGGCGCGATGGGCGACAAGATCGAATCGAAGAAGCTGGCTTCTCATGCGGGCGTGAACTGCATTCCCGGTGTCAACGACGCGATTGAAACCGCCGAGAAGGCGGTGGAGATTGCCCAGGGCATTGGTTACCCGGTGATGATCAAGGCGTCGGCCGGTGGAGGCGGCAAGGGGCTGCGCGTGGCTTTTAACGACAAAGAAGCGTTTGAAGGCTTTACGTCTTGCCGCAACGAAGCGCGCAACAGCTTTGGCGATGACCGCGTGTTCATCGAAAAGTTTGTGGAGGAGCCCCGCCACATTGAAATCCAGTTGATTGGCGACAGCCATGGCAATGTGATTTATTTGAATGAGCGCGAGTGCTCGATCCAGCGCCGCCACCAGAAGGTCATCGAAGAGGCACCAAGCCCCTTTATCAGCGACGCCACGCGCAAAGCCATGGGCGAGCAGGCCGTGGCGCTGGCAAAGGCCGTGAAGTACGAGAGCGCGGGCACGGTGGAGTTTGTCGTCGGCAAAGACCAGAGCTTTTACTTTTTGGAGATGAACACGCGCCTGCAGGTGGAGCACCCGGTCACCGAGGCCATTACTGGGCTGGACCTGGTGGAACTGATGATTCGCGTAGCGGCGGGCGAGAAGCTGCCGCTGACGCAGTCTGATGTGCGTCGTGACGGCTGGGCGATCGAATGCCGTATTAACGCCGAAGACCCGTTCCGTAACTTCCTCCCCAGCACCGGTCGCCTGGTGCGCTTTGCGCCGCCCAAGCAGACTATGTGGCAAGGCGATACTGCGCACTTGTATGGCGTGCGCGTGGACACCGGCGTGCAAGACGGTGGCGAGATCCCGATGTTTTACGACTCGATGATCGCCAAGCTGATCGTGCACGGCAAGGACCGGCTCGACGCGATTGCCAAGATGCGCGAGGCGCTGAATGGCTTTGTGATCCGCGGCATCAGCAGCAACATTCCCTTCCAGGCGGCGCTGCTGGCCCATCCCAAGTTTGTGGCGGGTGATTTCAATACGGGCTTCATTGCCGAGAACTACGGCAAGGGCTTCTTTGCCGAGGATGTGCCGCATGACGACGCGGACTTTTTAGTCGCGCTGGCGGCCTTTGTGCGGCGTAAATCCAGAGAACGTGCGACCGGCCTGACGGGGCAACTCCCTGGCTACGCGGTCAACGCGGGCAAAGACTACGTGGTGGTGACGCTGGATGCTGCGGGCAATAACCACTACAAGCCCGTGCACGTGGACGAGTTTGTAGGCCAGATTGGTGATTCCACCGGCTCCGCCCGCGTGCGGGTGGGCGCTGCCAGCTATGAAATCTGCAGTGGTTCGCGCCTGAACGACATTTGCATCCACGGCACGGTGAATGGCAAAGCCTTCACCGCCCAGGTGGAACGCGGCACCCCCAAAAACCCGCTGGCCCTGCGGGTGCAGCACAACGGCACGCGCATTGACGCGCTGGTGATGTCGCCCCGCATGGCCGAGCTGCACGCGCTGATGCCGCACAAGTCGCCACCCGATATGAGCCGCTACGTTCTCTCACCCATGCCCGGCTTGCTGGTGGATGTGGCCGTGGTAGTAGGCCAAAAAGTACTGGCGGGTGAGCGCGTGGCGGTGATCGAAGCCATGAAAATGGAAAACGTTTTGTTTGCCGCAGCCGATGGCGTGGTGGGCAAGGTGCTAGCTGGTAAGGGCGAGAGCCTGACCGTGGACCAGCCCATCATTGAGTTTGCATAAATAACAAAGTGGAGACTGTATGAGCCAACGTCCTTTTCAAGTACTGGGCCTCCAGCAAATTGCCATTGGGGGAACTGACAAACGGCGCCTCAAAACCCTGTGGGTCGACATGTTGGGCCTGGAAGTAACAGGTACCTTCACTAGCGAAAAAGAAAACGTAGATGAAGACATCTGCACACTGGGTGCTGGGCCCTTCAAGGTGGAGGTAGACCTGATGCAGCCGCTGGATATCGACAAAAAGCCAGCCGTACACACTACCCCGCTCAACCATGTGGGCTTGTGGATTGACGATCTGCCGGTAGCGGTGGAATGGCTCACTGCGAAGGGCGTACGCTTTGCGCCCGGTGGTATTCGCAAAGGCGCAGCGGGTTTTGATATTTGCTTTTTGCACCCCAAGAGCAATGAGGAATTTCCGATTGCCGGCGAAGGCGTCCTGATTGAACTGGTGCAAGCGCCGCCCGAGGTGGTGAAGGCGTTTTCGCAGTTGGCCCACCCGGGGCAAAGCCGCTAGAGATTAATCCGGGTTTTGGGCGCGCTTGACCCGGGCACGGGTCAGCGCCGCTTCAATCACGGCGCGCTTTTGGTCTAGCACTTGAGGGTCGGTGTGCTGGGAATGGGCGGATAGGTCTGCCAGCTTGGCTTGGGCCTTGTCTTCGAGCTGCTTAGCCTGGTGGCCCGCGTTTTGTATGCGCCGAGTGCTCGCAAAAGCATAGCGCGTACGGGCCTGGTCGGCCTGGGCAGCGCTCCAGGCGTTCCAGCCCGTGGCGCTGCCACTGGCGGGCTCCACCACGATGCAGTCCACCGGGCATACCGGCAGGCAGAGTTCGCAGCCAGTGCAATACGGCTCGATCACCGTGTGCATGCGTTTGTTGCTGCCCACGATGGCGTCGGTAGGGCAGGCGTCTAAACACAGCGTGCAGCCTATGCACCAGTTCTCGTCAATGAAGACTACGCTGCGGGGGCCCTCAGTCCCAAATTCGGGGTTCAAGGGCAGGGCAGGCTGGCCGGTGATGTGGCTCAGGCGATTAATGCCCTCAGCACCACCGGGCGGGCACTGATTGATAGCCGCCTCGTTGTGAGCCACCGCTTGCGCGTAGGCCGCGCAGTCTGGATAGCCGCAGCGGGTGCATTGGGTTTGGGGCAGGGCGTCTAGCACCCGTGCCGCCAGTTCGGCCTGCGCTGACAAGCTGGCAGTGGCGGAGCCGCCCGACCTCACTTGGTCGCAGGTTTGCGTTTGGTTGCTACAGTTTTAGTAGCTGTCCGGGCAGGTTTTACAAGGGCTGCAGGCGCTTTTGGCACAGATTTAGCGGCTACAGCCTTTTTTACCGGTGCTTTTGTCAGTGCTTGGGCGGGCGCTTTGGCCGGTGCAGCTTTAACAGCCGTATGGTGCGCCAGGATGAATGCCTTCACCTGCGGGTACACATGATCACGCCAGCGGCGGCCCGAGAAGATACCGTAGTGGCCCGCGCCCTTGGCTTCAAAGTGTTTTTGCTGGCTCTTGGGTACGCCAGTGCAGATGTCGTGCACGGCCTGGGTCTGGCCGGAACCGGAGATATCGTCCAGTTCGCCTTCCACCGACATCAGCGCGGTGGTTTTGATGTCAGCTGGCTTGACGCGTTCTGCCTTGCCCTGGGGGTTCTTCACATCCAGGTGCCGTTGACCAGGCTGAAATCCTGGAACACCACGTGGATAGTTTCTAGGTAGTAGTCGGCGTCCATATCCAGCACGGCGTTGTACTCGTCGTAAAACTTGCGGTGCGCATCGGTGCTGGCGTCGTCGCCCTTGATCAGGTCTTTGAAGTAGTCGTAGTGGCTCTTGGCGTGGTGGTCAGGATTCATGGCCACAAAGCCGGTGTGCTGCAAAAAGCCGGGGTAGACGCGGCGGCCCGCGCCTGGGAAGCTGGTGGGCACGCGGTAGATCACGTTGTTCTCAAACCAGCTGTGGCTCTTGTTCATGGCCAGGTTGTTCACTGCCGTGGGCGACTTGCGCGCGTCAATCGGGCCACCCATCATGGTCATGCTCAAAGGCGTCATCTCGCCCCGGCTGGCCATCAGCGACACAGCAGCCAACACGGGCACAGTGGGCTGGCACACGCTCATCACATGGCAGTTGCCGTATTTGCCCTGCACGTGGCGGATGAATTCCTGCACGTAGTTGACGTAGTCGTCCAAGTGGAATTCACCCTCACTCAGCGGCACAAGACGCGCATTCTTCCAGTCGGTGATGTAGACCTTGTGGTCTTTGAGCATGGTTTTGACGGTGTCGCGCAGCAGCGTAGCGTAGTGGCCCGACAAAGGTGCCACGATCAGCACCGCGGGCTGACCCTTGATTTTGTCCAGGGTCTCGGTTTCGTCGGTAAAACGCTTGAAGCGGCGCAGTTCGCAAAACGGCTTGGTGAGCTCTACGCGCTCGTGAATGGCCACGTCCACCCCATCTACATCGATGGTGCGCAGACCAAATTCTGGCTTTTCGTAGTCCTTGCCCAATCGGTGCATCAGGTCGTAACCGGCAGAAATGCGCTGGGCAAACGGGTTTTGGCCGACCATGGACAGCGGGTTGCCGTACAGCTTGGCGGCAGCCAGAGCCAGATCAGAGAACGGCTCCATCAAGGAACGTTGGGTTTCGTAGAGCTGGTACAGCATGGGAGGACTCGCTTTCAGAATTGTTGCAGTGCAATATAACAGGTGAGTCTGTCAAACACCTGATACCGATCGAATGCGTGCGATTTGCTATCAATTCAGTAGCTGGTGCGGCAGGAAAGACCTGGGCCCCAGCCACTTTTGGTTAAAAAATTACACCACAGCGGCAATCGCTTTGCAAACATAGTCAATGTTCTTGCTGTTCAGCGCCGCCACGCACATGCGGCCGGTGTCGGTGCCATACACGCCAAACTCGCTGCGCAGACGCACCATTTGGTCCTTGGTCAGACCCGAGTAGCTGAACATGCCGATTTGGGTGGTGATGAAGGACATGTCTTGCTTGACGCCAGCGGCTTTCAGGCCGTCCACCAGGGTCTGGCGCATGGCCTTGATGCGCACGCGCATCTCACCCAGCTCTTTTTCCCACAGGGCGCGCAGCTCGGGGTTGTTCAGCACGGCAGCCACCACCGCACCGCCGTGGGTGGGTGGGTTGGAGTAGTTGGTGCGGATGACGATCTTGAGTTGGCTCAGCACGCGGCTCATCTCTTCTTTGTCGGAGCACAGCACGGACAGGCCGCCCACGCGCTCGCCGTAC
>JANYEE010000044.1 GCA_025363275.1 Burkholderiales bacterium
TCGGTGCGCAGGCCGTGCAAGTCCACCTGGGCCTGAATGCTCCACACGCCGCGGCGTAGCTTTTGTGGCACATCGGGCCCTACGCCGGGGCGGCGGTAGCTCAGGTCGGCGTCGGTGTCTAGCAGGCTGGTGATGTCTACCTCATCGCTCACCGATTCGCGCACCGCCGCTTCGTCATCCAGCATTTTTTGTTTGGGTATGGGGGCGGGGGCTGCGCCTTTGAGTTGGGCGCGGGGCGGCATTTCCAAAGGTTTGACTTTGCCAATGGCGGCCTGAAACAGATTGCTTTGCGAAGCGCGCAGCTGCGCCTCTTGGGCACGCTGGGCCGCCGCTTGGGCTTCGAGCTTGGCGGCCAGGGCGGCGCGCTCGGCCTGCAAGGCTATTTCCTTCTTGACCTTTTTCAGGTCCGACAGGCTGCCCACGGTGAGTGCCACGGCCTTGGCCTCTGCTTTTTTCACAGCAGGCCCGTCTCTGCCATCGACAGTGCCTGGCCCGGCCCCACGATGATGTGGTCCAGCACGCGCACGTCCAGCAGTGCCAGCGCGGCTTTCAGGGTTTGGGTGAGTGCCTCGTCCGCCCGGCTGGGCTGCACGCTGCCGCTGGGGTGGTTGTGAGCCAGTACCACGGCGCTGGCCTGGTGGTGCAGGGCGCGCACGGCTACTTCGCGGGGGTACACCGAGGTTTGGGTGAGCGTGCCTCTGAACATTTCCTCCATGCACAGCAGCCGGTTTTGGGCGTCCAGAAAAATCACCGCAAAGACTTCGTAGCTGCGCGCGGCCAGATGCAGCTTCAGGTAGTGCTTGATGGCTTGGGGGTCGGCAAACACCGTGCGCTCTTGTAACTGCTGGGCCATGGCGCGGCGGGCTAGTTCCAGCACGGCCACAATCTCGGCCCGCTTGGCAGGCCCTAGGCCCTTGACGCGCTTCAAATCGTCTGCAGTGGCGTTCAGCAGGCCGGCTATGCCCCCAAAACCGCTGTGGCCCAGGTGTTCATTGCCTGTATTGCTATCATTTTTGAGTTGCAGCAGCTCATGGGCCATCTGCAAAACCCCCTTGCCCTGGATGCCGGTGCGCAGCAGGATAGCCAGCAGCTCGGCGTCGCTTAAAGCGCCGGGGCCACGGGCCAACAACTTTTCGCGCGGGCGGGCGTCGGGGGGGAGGTCTTTGAGGGGCATGGCGGCTCGATTTGGGCAGTCTCACCCGGCTTTCTACAATACAGGCCAGTTTATCGAGACTTTTATGACTTCAACGCTTCCCCGTGTTCAGGCGGGCTCCTTTTTAACCCTGCATTACCGCTTAAGCGGCCCTGCTGGGGACGTGATCAACACCTTTGGCGGCAAGCCCGCCACGCTGAGCCTGGGCACGGGTGAATTGTCCCCCGCCGTAGAGGCTTGCCTGATGGACATGGAAGAGGGTGCACGCACCGCATTCGAGTTGCCCGCAGGCGCCGCCTTTGGCGAGCGCAACCCTGACATGCAGCAGTGGCTGGCCCGCAAGGTTTTGACCCAGATGGGTGACCCGCTGGAGACTTACCGCGTGGGTGATGTGGTGCAGTTCCCCACGCCCGATGGCCAGGGTCAGTTTGCTGGCGTGGTGCTGCAATTGCGCGGTGAGGGCGCTGACCAAGCCGTGCTGTTCGACTTCAACCACCCGCTGGCCGGCCAGCCGGTGACCTTTGAAGTGCAATTGATTGGCGTCCTATGAGCAAGTGCAGCAACAAGGGAACACTGAGCGCCGACAGGCCGCCCTTAGGCGCGAGCGCCCCCATGGGGGGCAGCGAACCCAACGCAGTGGGGAGCGTGGGGGTCGAGGTTCTGCTGGCTGAGCCGCGCGGCTTTTGCGCAGGTGTTGACCGTGCCATCGAGATCGTTGACCGCGCCCTACAGAAGTTCGGCCGCCCTATCTACGTGCGCCACGAGATCGTGCACAACACCTACGTGGTCAACGACCTCAAAGCGCGCGGCGCCATCTTTATCGAAGAGCTGGACGACGTGCCACCGGGCGCAACCCTGGTGTTCTCGGCCCACGGCGTGAGCCAGGCGATTCAGCGCGAGGCCGAGCGCCGTGGTTTTCAGATTTTTGACGCCACCTGCCCTCTGGTAACCAAGGTGCACGTGGAAGTGGCCAAGCTGCACAAAGAGGGCTATGAGTTCATCATGATCGGCCACAAGGGCCACCCCGAGGTGGAAGGCACCATGGGTCAGCTGGAGAGTGGGATTCATTTGGTAGAGGACGTGGCCGACGTGGCGAAGGTGAATCCGTCGCAGACCGAGCGGCTGGCGGTGGTGACGCAAACCACGCTGAGCGTGGACGATGCCTCTGAGATTGCGGCTGCCGTCAAGGCGCGTTTTCCGAACGTGCGTGAGCCCAAACAGCAGGACATTTGCTACGCCACCCAAAACCGACAAGATGCCGTCAAGGTCATGAGCCCGCAGGTGGAAATCGTCATCGTGGTGGGTAGCCCTACCAGTTCCAACAGCAACCGTTTGCGCGAAGTGGCCAAGAAGTTGGGCACCGAGAGTTATATGGTGGACAACGCGGATGAGCTGAAACCCGAATGGTTTGAAGGCCGATCCCGGGTGGGACTGACCGCCGGCGCGTCGGCCCCCGAGATTCTGGTCAAGGCCGTCATCGACCGCATCAAGGCGCTGGGCGCTGTGTCGGTGCGCAAGATGGATGGCATTGAAGAGACAGTGAAATTCCCGCTGCCCAAGGGCCTGAAGATTGACACTTAGACT
>JANYEE010000201.1 GCA_025363275.1 Burkholderiales bacterium
CACGAAATCGCCGTCCACACCCAACACGTCGTACACGGCCTTGCCCATGCGGGTCATGATGCGTTGGTTGACAGCCACATAGGGGCTGTCGGACAGTTCAATGCCAATGTGGGCAATGTGTGAGCCCAGCGGGCCCATGGAGAACGGCACCACATACATGGTGCGGCCGCGCATACAGCCGTCGAACAGGGCTTTTTCGCCATCCTTGCCGGTTTGCAGCAGGGCGCGCATCTCGGCCGGGGCCATCCAGTTATTGGTGGGGCCGGCGTTCTCTTTCTCCTCGCAGCAGATGTAGGTGCGGTCTTCCACGCGGGCCACATCGGTGGGGTCAGAGCAGGCCAGGAAGGAATTAGGGCGCTTGGCGGGGTTGAGCTTTTTGAAAGTACCGGCATCGACCAGTTGCTGGCAGAGGCGCTGATACTCTTCGTCCGATCCATCGCACCAGTAGATGTTCTCGGGTTTGCACAGGGCAGCCATATCGGCGACCCAGGCAATCAGCCTGGCATTTTTGACGTAACTGGGCGTATTGAGATTCAAGCCCTGCATCACTGGTGAGTTCATGGAAAAGCTCCTAAGTTTGAAAATCGTCTTTTCAAAATGAAAGCGGAGGCTTTGACTTTGAGAACACGGTTTCGACACCACGCAATCCATTTTAAGAATCCGTTCCAAAGTTACCTAACGATTACAGGCAAAAGATATGCAAAACCCGCATAGGATTATGCGAAAAATGATGGGCCCGAGAGGGTAGTTGAAGCGAAAACAACAAGGGCGCCTTTGCGACGCCCTGAGAGATTTGCCATGGGATTCCGCGGGAACCGCATGCGCGGCTGGGGCGGTGCCCCAACCGGTGCGGCGTTTTAGGCCATGAACACGGCGATAAACGCCAACAAGAACATCAAAACGCCACCGGCGATCGGCAACACGATCGGCATGTAGGGAACAATGGCTTCAACCACATCAACTTCGTGGTCAGTGGTGTGGGGTGCGGGTGCAGACATGGAATTTCCTTCGGTGGTGCCTGCGGGCAGGCGTTCGTGCAAGAACCCGGATTTTAACGCTTAGACCACTTGAGCATCAAACCCGGCAGATTGCAACGCAGTGATCACGTCTTTCACATGTTCATGGCCGCGAGTTTGCACCACGAGCTCCACCTCCACGTTTTGGGCCGACAGCGTGGTGAAGGCGCGTTGGTGGTGGACTTCGTCGATATTGGCACCCGCCTGGGCGACGGTGGCAGTAATGCGCGCCAGAGAGCCCGGAATGTCGCGCGCACTGACCCGGATACGCGCCAACCGCCCAGCGCGCACCATGCCGCGCTCAATGATGGCTGCCAACAGCAGCGGGTCAATATTGCCGCCGCACAGCACCAGCCCGACGCGCTTGCCTTTGAATCGCTCGGGGTATTTAAGCAGCGCCGCCAGCCCGGCGGCGCCTGCGCCCTCCACCAGGGTCTTTTCCACCTCCAGCAGCATCACCAGCGCTTGCTCAATGTCGCCTTCTTCCACCAGCACCAAGTCGTCCACGCGCTTGGCGATGATTTCCTGGGTGATTCGCCCGGGCGTGCCCACAGCAATGCCCTCGGCAATGCTGCTGGTACCCTGGGGATGGTTGGTGCCTTTGATGGCGTTGACCATGGCGGGGAATCGCGCGGTCTGCACGCCCACCACTTCCATACTCGGGTGCAAGGCCTTGGCCACCGTCGCCATACCGGCAATCAGCCCGCCGCCGCCCACTGCAATGATCAGGGTATCCAGATCAGGAACTTGTTGCAGCATCTCAATAGCCACCGTGCCCTGCCCGGCCACGATGGCTTCGTCATCGAAGGGGTGCACGAAAGTAAGCTGCTCGCGCTCTGACATGTCTACCGCATAGTTGCGCGCCTCTTCCAGCGTGTCGCCGTGCAAAATCACTTCAGCGCCAAAGCCGCGTGTGCGCTCCACCTTCACGCCGGGCGTAAAGCGCGGCATCACGATCACCGCGCGAAGGCCCAGGCGTTGCGCGTGGTAAGCCACGCCCTGCGCATGGTTGCCCGCGCTCATCGCAATCACGCCCTTGGCCGATTGCTCTGCGCTCAACTGGGCCAACTTATTGCACGCGCCGCGCTCTTTGAATGAGGCCGTGAACTGCAGGTTTTCGAACTTCAAAAACACCTGCGCACCGGTGATATCGGACAGGGTTTTGGAAGCGACGCAAGGTGTGTCGAGCAGTTGGCCTTGTAAGCGGACTGCTGCGGCCTGGACGTCTTGGTATTCGATCATGTTGTCATTGTCTGCGCAAAAATGGGGAATCGCATACGGGCTCTTCCATCTTGGGCTGGACTGCGGTATCGTTTCCAAAGCACGTGTCTGTGCCGGAGGCTTTAAATGGCCAAGCGTACCTTGTCAGCGCCCCTGGGTTCCCATCTCGTGGCGTCACCGGGCTTACTTGAAGCGCCGGTGCTGGACTTGATGTGTTCGCATTTCGTCCTCACTTTGGCCAGCCGCCAAGGGACGGGTTTTACTGTGCGCCGCGACTTCAATGGGGTGGTCGGCCTGGCCGGTCGCCACCTGGTGTGGCCGGTGTCGGTGCTTGCGCGGCTGCGCGCCTTCTTGGCACGGCGCTGCGCCAGCAACGAACTCTGGCGGGGCCACGAGGCTATGGCCGACCGCGATTTTCTGGCTAGATATGGCCTATGGCGCGGGCCCTATGACGAAGCCACGCTGTTCTTCTTTTTAGACGAGTACGCTAAAGACCAGCCTAAAGATCTGAGCGCGGTGCTCAAAGTCACCGGCGACTGGCTAAGCCATTCGCTCAAACGCCAATCTACGCTAGTCGAAAAAAATATCGACGCATTGGCCGCCTTGTTGCAACTCAATCAAGCCGAGCGTGCGCTGTTGCTTTACGGCACCTTGGCGCGATACCAGCGCGACATGCGCAGCATCCTGGTTGAGTTCAAGGTGAACACCGCTCCCGAGGCCTATGCGGCGATCGCCGAAGTGGCGGGTGTTAGCCCCGACCAAGTGGGCGAGGCACTGCGTGCTGGATCGCGCCTGGAGCGCATTGGCCTGGTCGAAAACTTGATCTCCGAGCACAACATCACCGATCTGGCGGACCTGATGAAGGTCAGTGAAAAGCTGCCCCCAGTGCTGATGCGCCAGTACCGCGACCAGGCCGAGCTGATGGCGGTGTTCACCCGGCTGTCTGCCAAGACGGCACTGAGTATGGACGACTTCGCCTTTGTGGCCGAGGACGCTGCGGTGCTGCGTGACCTGATGGCCCATGCGGTGGCACGCAAGCAAGCGGGTGTCAATATCTTGCTCTACGGTCCGCCTGGCACCGGCAAGACTGAACTGGCCAAAGTGGTAACCCAAGCTGCGGGGCTAGAGCTCTTTGAAGTGGAATATGCCGACCGCGACGGCAATAGTTTGAGCGGGCGCGACCGCTACCGCTCGCTGCAAATTGCGCAAGTGTTTTTGAAGGGTAGTGCGCAGGCGGCCCTGTTGTTCGATGAGGTCGAAGACGTCTTTCCGGCCTTGTCCAGCGAAGCGCTGCACTCTATCGCCCGGGCTGATGCTTCTTTGGCACCGCCCAGTGGAAGCGTCAGCGGTAAGGCCTGGGTGAACCAGGTGCTGGAAGCCAACCCGGTGCCCACCATTTGGGTCACCAACCGCATTGAGCAGATTGACCCGGCGTTCCGGCGGCGCTTCGCCTACCACCTGGAACTGCGCTCGCCGCCGCCCGGAGCCCGGGAGGGGCTGGTGCGCAAAACTCTGGAAGGCGTGCCGGTATCGGATGGCTTTGTCGCCCGCTTGACCCGGCGAAAGGGCCTGACTCCCGCGCAAATTCGCACCGCGGTGCGGTTCGCAGAGCTGGCGCAACCCACGGATACCAATGAAGTCGCCGGCGTCGTTGGTCTGGAGCAATTGATAGAACGCCAGCTTAAAAACGCCGACCAAGCCCTGGGCAACCGCGCGGCTCCCGCTGCGAGTCAGCAATCGGACATGGGCTATGACCTGAGTCTGCTGAACCTGGAAAGTCGCTACGACACAGAGCGCGTGGTGCAAGCCCTTCAGGCGCGAGGCCATGGTACTTTGTGTTTTTATGGGCCGCCTGGCAGCGGAAAAACTGCCTTGGCCGAGCACATCGCCAGCGTCCTGGGCCAGCCCCTAATCATTCGGCAGGCCAGTGACTTGCTGGGCAAATACATCGGCGAAACCGAGCAGGCCATGGCTGCGATGTTCCGCGAGGCCGAAGCTGAGAGTGCCGTATTACTGTTGGATGAGGCCGACAGTTTTCTGCAAGATCGCCGAGGCGCCCAGCGCAATTTTGAGGTGACCGAAGTGAACGAAATGCTGCAGGGTATGGAGCGTTTCAAGGGCATTTTTATCTGTACGACGAATTTGCTGGAACGCCTGGACCAGGCTGCATTGCGCCGCTTCACGTTCAAGATTCAGTTCAAACCACTGGGGCGCACCCAGAGGGAGCAAGCCTTCGTGAAGCTGGCGTGTAAAGGGGAGGCCTTGGTCCTGACCCCCGCCTTACAAACCCGATTGGCGGGCCTGGAACAACTGTGTCTAGGTGATTTTGCTGCAGTGCAGCGGCAAGCTGTGATTTTGGACGCAGTGATGCAGCCGGACGAGTTTT
This sequence comes from Burkholderiales bacterium, assembly GCA_025363275.1. GTDB lineage: Bacteria > Pseudomonadota > Gammaproteobacteria > Burkholderiales > Burkholderiaceae_C > Allorhodoferax. The sequence goes on from JANYEE010000201.1 coordinate 4,624, forward strand.
TGGAGCAACTAGAAGCCGAGCACCGAATCAAACCTGAGGTGCGGGAGGCCCGAAACATCGGGTTTTTGGTCTGAATCGTACCCTTAGCCCCAGCCTACACAAGACCGTGTCAACCAATTGTGAAGCTCGTGCGTCATAAGTACAGGCGGTGGCCTGATGTTGGATCAAGTCACCATAAATTAGACCTCTGACATCACGCTATGCGCACTGAAACCATCAAAGTTCCGGACCAAGGTACCTACCAATCGCAGTTGTTTGCGTACTGGTCAGACGAGTTTCGCCAAACCAATGCCGATCATTCAGCCTACATTGCGCTGAACTTTGCCGGTGTTTTGGACGCCTGCCGCAACAAACTGCACGCCTTGGTACAGCACCACCGCCAGCATTTGGCCGACAAATCGGGTGCTGACCGCCACAGCCGGGCCATTGCCCGTCTGCAAAACACCATGACTGGTGCGGCCATGTCGTACGAAAGCTGCTTCCGTCGTCACTAGAAATAGGACCCCCACGCTTCCCACTGCGTGTGGTTCGCTGCCCCCCGAGGGGGCTACGTCGGCTTGGGGCGGCCCGGCGCCGACTTGCAGTTGCCGCGATGACGCACCTTGGAGCTCGCTGCAGGCCTCCCCTTACTCTTCCTTCATCATCACCCGCAGCACGGCATCGGCGTAGGCCTCCAACTTTTTGGCGCCCATGCCGCTAATGCCTTGCAAGTCCTCCAGGCTTTGCGGGGCCCGCTTGGCAATGGCGGCCAGCGTGGCGTCATGAAAAATCACATACGCCGGTAAATTGTGCTCGCGCGCCACC
>JANYEE010000223.1 GCA_025363275.1 Burkholderiales bacterium
CGCCAGCGTCCTTCAATATCTGTGCGATGTTTCCACGATGGTTCGTGCCATGGTCTAAGACGTGGAACAAGATCTGCTGCTTACTAAGAATACCTTTAGCACAATCGGTAAAGTCGAAGGACACAGATTCTTGCAACTTGGACTTCACCCGTTTCAATAGACACCTGTTAAGGTCGAAATTGAACTGGAGAGTTAGTCATGAAGAGAGTCAGATACCCGGCGGAATTTAAAGCTGAGGCGGTGAAACAAGTGACCGAGCGTGGTCACGGGGTTGTAGATGTGGCCAAACGACTGGGTATGTCTGACAAGCGCCTGTACCTGTGGGTACGCCTTGCTCAAGAACAACAAGGTGTTGGCAGTGGAAAAAACGCATCCCTCAAAGCAGAAGTCTACCGACTCAATGCGGAACTAAGAAGGGCCAACGAGGAGCGTGACATCTTAAAAAAGGCCGCCACGTGCTTTGCCAAGCTGTCAGGGTGAAGTACGCATTCATGGCAGAGCATAGAGACCAGTTTCGACTTCACAGCATGTGCCGTGTCCTGCGGGTTCAACGCAGTTGTTATTACGCCTGGAAGAAGAAACCAAAGTCCAAGCGCACGCTGGCCGATGAATCACTGCTGCTGAATATAAAGTAATCCTTTGAGATGAGCCAAAGCATTTACGGCAGCCCACGCGTGCATTGCGATTTGCGTGAAGATGGCGTGCTGTGCGGAGAAAAGCGTATCGCACGCTTGATGCGCCAAGCCCAACTGCAATCGGTGCGTGGCTACAAACGACCTCGCTACAGGGTTGGCATGCCGGCCACTACCGCACCCAATCTATTGCAGCGTGAATTCACGGTGGAGCAACCCGACCAAGTCTGGGTCACAGACATCACCTACATACGCACCCATGAGGGTTGGCTGTACTAGACGGTGGTGATTGATCTGTACTCCCGGGCGGTCGTAGGCTGGTCAATTAATTCCACCATGGCCACCGAGTTGGTGTTGGACGCGTTGATGATGGCCGTGTGGCGCAGACTCCCCAAAACCCCTGTAATGATTCATTCTGACCAGGGTAGCCAATTTGGCAGTGATGACTTCAATCGGTGTTGCAAGGACAACCAACTGGTTCCCAGCATGAGTCGCCGTGGAAACTGTTGGGACAATGCAGTAGCCGAGTCTTTCTTCAGCAGCTTGAAGAAGGAGCGAATCAAGCGCCACATCTATGCCACCAGGCAGGACGCCAAGTCAGACGTGTTTGATTACATTGAGGGTTTTTACAATCGAGTCCGCAGGCACAGTCACCTAGACCAACTGAGCCCGCTGGCATTCCAGCAACTTCGAACTGGAAGTTGAAATATGTCTACGGAAGCGGGTGAAGTCCAGGCGGGCAAACAATGAGTGGGGTATTCAAGCCCCCAGCTTCCACTAAATCCGCTGGCTCCATAGGGATCGATTTCCCAGATGCGCAAAGCGCAAACCTTTATCTTCCGAATGGAGTGATAAAGCTCACCAGGTTCACGAGCTTCTGAGTATTAAATTTACCCAGCATGCATCCCCAGTTGACTGCCATTGTTGGCCTACCGCGCGTGCCTGCCAATGCGCTGCCACAGTGGTCGCTGGTTCGGCTTGGACATATCCAGGCTCAAGAACGACAACAGGAGCTGCAATCCCACCAGCGTGGGAAGTGCCGAAAGCATGATGGTTCCGGCGGAGGCGACCTGACCGGTACGCAGACTCAGGTACCAATGCCAGCCGCCGAAGCCCAAACCGAAAATCAGCAAGGGAATCGATGACAGCAAAAACACGGTGCCCAAACTGAAGCCGCGCAAGAAGTAACTGTAAAAAATACGTTTGATCAGGCGGTTCAGGTGCTTCCAACCGAATTCAAACAACGCTGTGCCAACGTGCAAATTGCTTTCTTCGTCCTCGTATTTGGCGTTCATGGGCACATCCACTACGGCCGCATTGACCAGCCCCAGCCGGTATAGCAAATCGGTTTCGAAAAAGTAACGTTTTTCCACCTTGTCCAGATGCAGCCAAGGCAATACCTCCGCATGCAGTGCGGTGAAGCCATTGGTGGGATCCATCACATGCCAGTAGCCCGTCGAAATTTTGCACAAGAACGACAACCCGGCATTGCCGAGTAGGCGTACCGTAGGCATGCTCTTCAGGGCCTCAGGATCGAAAAAGCGATTGCCTTTGGCATAGTCGGCATCACCCAGTAACAACGGGTCCACTAAGTAAGGGATGAACGATGGCTCCATCTGTCCATCGCCATCCACCTTGACCAGTATCTGGAAGCCCCGCTCTGCCGCAGCCCGATAGCCCGTCATGACTGCGCCGCCCACACCCTGGTTTTCCGGTAGGGTGATCACTGTGACACGCGAATCAGCGCCCAAAGCTGCCAGCAAATGCGCGCCCGACTGGTCAGGACATGCATCGTCGACGACAAAGATGTGTTCCACATAGTCAAAAAGCCCCTGCACTACACCCACGATATGGCGGGTCACCTTGTAGGCGGGCACAACCGCGCATATTTTTTCCACTCCCATGGATTCCACTTTCTCTCAAAATAAATGTGTCAGGGCTGACGAAATACGAACAGCTTGGACACAGCAAAGTTGCTAGCCGCTACTATCGCGATGGTGATGAATTTGGCAAGTGCCGCAGGAACAGTTGCCCACAAAAGAAAATGAATCGCAAGTGTTCCCAAAACCAAATTAAACACAAATGACAGACCATACCGTGCGGCTAGCCGCCAGTTCAGCGATTCTTGTACGCGAAAGGTAATGGCGTAATGAGCCCATAAGCCCGCAAAAAAACCAAGGGTCATGCCTGCGATATTGGCTGCAACACTGCTCATCCCCCAAGCTACCAGTGCAACAAAGCAAGCGAAATCCAGGGCAGCAACACTACTGCCTACTATCAAAAACCTCACAACGGGCTCGTTCAAGACTACGGTTGCACGGGCCTGCAAACTCATACTGCGGCTGCAACACACCTGGGGCGTCCGAACAAGGCTGCAACAGCCAAAACGCTGGCGCTAGCGGTGAGCACATAGCCATACCGGAAGTCACAAGCGATACCAAGTACGAAGTAGCTGCCAAAGTAGACGAAGCAGCATCCCACCAAAGATAACAGGACATAGCGTTTTTGGAGCAAAAACACCACTGCGGTAAATAACAGGAAAAGTAGATAGGCCCAGTGCATCAACAATGGCGTCTTTGCCAAGTCCCACATCGTCTCAATGACAAATTGACTGGAGTGATTCATACCCGGCTGCAAACCCAAAATAGAAGTCAGCTCTTGCTGGACTAAGGGGTGTTGTACTGGCCCACCAATTCCGGCGAACACCGGTGCACATTGCCTTACATCCTTCAGACCCAGGAAGGTTTGAGCCTGATGCCATCTGTGGTTGATATAAGCCGCAGGATTGCGTTCAAGCCCCTCGTACCACAAAGTGGTTGTATTTGATATTGGCAGAGACCAGAAATTGGGCGAAGGATTGACCAGGGTATCGACCCGATAAGCGCTGTACAGCGGCACCTGCCGGTATAACTCCACCAGTGCTTTTCCTTCGTTAGAAGTGGCATCTCGCACCGGCAAAACGCCGCCGCTCGCAACGATGCCAACTAAGTCGTACTGCATCAGGATCTTGAAACCAACCACTGAACCTGCCAACGGATCATTTAGGGGCTTTTGAACGGTTTCAGTGATCAGCTTGTTAAGTAGCAGGGGGGCCACAATCAGAGTCACGGCCCAAAGGGTGACGTGCAAGCGCTTTCTTGAAACCACTATAGCCAACCACGACGCAAGTACCACAACAAAGAGTAAGCCTTGCTGCCTTACCCCAACCACCAGGGTCATTAAAGCAAGGACCAGACCCATCTGAAGTGCGCTAGGCTTAATACGTTGATCCTTCCAATTGGAAACCAGTAAAAAGGCAACGATCGCCGCATGGGCGAACAGCACATCTTTCCAGACAATTCCGGTGTAGGCCAAGATAACGGGGTTGCACACAAAAACAAGGGCGAACAAAAACTGCCACCATCGACCCCGCGACAGCCGCCCACCAAATGCCAGCCATATCGCCCACGAAAATAAGCCCTGTGACAACAGAACAAATCCTATTGGAGCATTTCCCAACAAATCCAATGCGCCTAGCAAGACTGCCATCAGAGCGGGATTGAAGGAAATAGTCTCGTGTGTACGGCCCTCGTAAAGCTGAACGATCGAGTCAGTAGACATCTGACCCGGCAGGCCCGCCCAAAGCGCCATACCGGCTTCTATCAGCAGAACTCCAATCGCCATCCAAACCCAAGGTCGGCGAAACCAGCTTTTTTCGTTGCTATGCATGAATGGGCAGCCTTATGAAACTGAGTCCCGAGAAACAAACTAGGAGCCTAAAAAAAACGCGCTATCGGTGAAGATAGCGCGTATTTTTCTGGAGGAAGAGGTGGGATTCGAACCCACGGTACCTTGCGGTACGCCTGATTTCGAGTCAGGTACATTCGGCCACTCTGCCACTCTTCCTAATTCGTTCAGCGCAAAATCATAAATTCTAGCAGGCTTGCGCAACTAGTTTTTAAGCCAACTTTTCCAAGCCGCCCATGTAAGGGCGCAGCGCCACGGGCACGCTAATGCTGCCGTCGGCATTTTGGTGATTTTCCAAAACGGCCACCAGGGCACGGCCCACGGCCAGGCCCGAGCCGTTCAGGGTGTGGACCAGTTCATTTTTGCCTTGGGCGTTCTTGAAACGCGCCTGCAGGCGGCGTGCCTGGAAAGCATCGCAGTTGGAGACCGAGCTGATCTCGCGAAAAGTGTTCTGTGCGGGCAGCCACACTTCCAGGTCATAGGTCTTGCTGGCACCAAAACCCATGTCACCCGTGCACAGGCTCATCACGCGGTAGGGCAGCTCCAGCTTTTGCAGAACGGCCTCGGCGTGGGTCACCATTGTCTCCAGCGCCTCCATGCTTGTGTCGGGATGCACGATTTGCACCATCTCCACCTTGTCAAACTGGTGCTGGCGAATCAGGCCCCGCGTGTCGCGGCCGGCGCTGCCGGCTTCGGAGCGGAAACAGGGCGTATGCGCGGTGAGTTTGATGGGCAAATCTGACTCGGCGGACACCACATCGCGCACAAAGTTGGTCAATGACACCTCGCTGGTAGGAATCAGGTATAGCGCCGTGTGGTCAGGTTGGCCAGATTCGACGTTCAGGCCCTCTTGGCCGCCCTTTTTGGCAGCAAACAAGTCCTCCTCGAACTTAGGCAGTTGACCAGTACCGCGCAAGCTATCGCCATTGACGATATAGGGCGTGTAGCACTCGGTGTAGCCATGCTCCTGGGTTTGCACATCGAGCATGAACTGGGCGAGCGCCCGGTGCAGACGGGCAATCGGCCCCTTCATGACAGTAAAGCGTGAACCAGTCAGCTTCACGCCCATCTCAAAGTCCAGGCCCAAGGGGTTGCCCAAGTCCACGTGGTCCTTGACTTCAAAGTCGTAGGTCTTGGGGGTGCCCCAGGTGCGCGCCACCACATTGCCATGCTCGTCTGCCCCCACCGGCACGCTCTCGTGCGGCAGGTTGGGCACCGCCAACAACAGGATTTGCATTTCGGCTTGAATGGCATCCAGGCGTGTGGCAGAGGCTTCCAGCTCGGCTTTGAGTCCTGCGACTTCGGCTACAGCGGCATCCGCTTCCGCGTGCAAGCCCTTGCCCTTGAGCATGCCGATTTGCTTGGCAGACGCTGTGCGTTTGGCCTGCATTTCTTCGGTGCGAATCTGTGTGCTCTTGCGCTCGGCTTCCAGGGCGGTGAACGCCTCCACATTCAAAAACGCTTGGGGGCTCTTGCGGGTTTCCAGGCGTTGCACAACCGAAGCCAAATCTTTGCGCAGCAGGGTGATATCTAACATATTTACTCGTTTTCTTGGTCAAAATGGCCTGAGGCCCTTGATTCTATTGTCTTTCGTGCTACAAAACTAGTAGCAACTGCAAGCCAGTCTAAGTGTCAATCTTCAGGCCCTTGGGCAGCGGGAATTTCACTGTCTCTTCAATGCCATCCATCTTGCGCACCGACACAGCGCCCAGCGCCTTGATGCGGTCGATGACGGCCTTGACCAGAATCTCGGGGGCCGACGC
>JANYEE010000229.1 GCA_025363275.1 Burkholderiales bacterium
CGCAGTGCTGCTTCACCGCAATGTGATTGCCAATGTCTTGCAGTCTGAAGTGTGGAACAGCCCGGCCATGAGCAAGGTGCCTGCTGGCGTGCAGCCCACCGGCGTTTGCGCCTTGCCGCTGTACCACATCTTCGCGTTCACGGTGGGCATGATGCTGTCGATGCGTACCGGTGGCAAGCTGGTTTTGATCCCTAATCCGCGCGACATTCCAGCCGTGCTTAAAGAGCTGACTCACCATACGGTCCACAGCTTTCCAGCAGTGAATACGCTGTTCAATGGCCTGGCCAATCACCCCGATTTCAATACCGTGGACTGGAGCCATCTGAAGATTTCTGTGGGTGGTGGTACAGCAGTACAAAGTGGCGTGGCCAAGATCTGGTTCGAGAAAACTGGCTGTCCAATTTGCGAAGGCTATGGCCTGAGCGAGACATCGCCATCGGCCAGCTGCAATCCCGTTACGTCCACCGAGTACACCGGTACCATCGGCGTACCGTTGCCCAACACGTACATGAAGCTGTTAGATGACGATGGCAACGAAGTCGGCCCCGGTCAATCGGGTGAGATTGCTATCAAGGGCCCGCAAGTGATGGCGGGTTACTGGCAGCGCCCCGATGAAACCGCCAAGGTCATGACCTCGGACGGTTTCTTCAAAACCGGTGACATTGGCGTGGTGGACGACAAGGGGTACTTCAAAATTGTGGACCGCAAGAAGGACATGATTTTGGTCAGTGGCTTCAATGTCTTCCCTACCGAGCTAGAAGACGTGGTGGCCCAATTGACCGGTGTTATGGAATGCGCCTGTGTGGGGGTGCCCGATGCCAAGACCGGTGAAGCCGTTAAGCTGGTGATCGTCAAGAAGGACCCCAACTTGACCGAAGCGGATGTGCGCGCGTACTGCAAAGAAAACCTGACCGGCTACAAGCAGCCTAAGGCCGTGGAGTTCCGTGCCGAGCTGCCTAAGACGCCAGTGGGGAAAATCTTGCGCCGCGAGCTGCGCGACAAATAAGCCCGTACCGCATGGCTTCGGAGAAGCGGCCTTTGGGTCGCTTTTTAATTCGTACGGAGTACCCACAATATGACCGCAACTATTGCCATTTTGAGCGCATTGGTCGATGAGCAGCGTGGCCTGCTGGATGCCTTGGCGCAGCCGCGCCGGGTGGAGCGCTCCGGGCGCACGTTCTGGACCGGGCAGCTGAGTGGCGTGCCGGTGGTGCTGGCCACTTCCGGTATTGGCAAAGTCGCAGCGGCCATTACCAGCGCCGTTTTGATGGAGGTGTTTGGCGCTACACAAGTTGTGTTTACTGGTGTGGCAGGAGGCGTAGGCCCAGGTGTTGCGGTGGGCGATGTGGTGGTGGGCAACGCATTCTTGCAACACGACATGGATTGCTCGCCACTGTTCCCGCGCTATGAAATTCCGCTGTATGGCCAAAGCTTGATAGACGCAGATCCCGCGTTAACTCTTGCCTTGCTGCAGACATGCCGGTATACGCCCTTGGTGCATCCCGGCCACGCTGTGCCGGTCGTCATTCACCAGGGGTTAATTGCCAGCGGCGACCGCTTCGTCTGCCGTGCGGGGGAGGTCGCAGAATTAATGGCTGCCATGGCCAACGCAGGCTACCACCCGCTAGCCTTGGAAATGGAGTGCGCCGCCGTGGCCCAAGTGTGCCAAGACTACGGCGTGCCCTTTTCAGCGGTGCGTACCATATCAGACCGGGCGGATGCCCAGGCCCACGGAGATTTTCAGCAGTTTGTGACCCAGGTGGCTAGCCAGTATTCCTTTCAGATCATCATGAATTTGATGCGTTTGCTATCAAAAATGTAGCAGCTTTAATAGATTTCACAAGGGCTACAGTTCAATGAATCTAAAAGCTAGCGCAGCCAGCCGCGTTTACCGAAGTACCACATGGGAACCAAAGCGCTGGCCACCATCAGCGCAACGGTATACGGATAGCTCCATGCGCCCAAAAACTCCAGCTCCGGGAATTTCAGGTTCATGCCGTAGACGCTGGCGATCAGCGTGGGCGGCAGTAATGCGACGCTGGCCACCGAGAAAATCTTGATGATCTTGTTTTGGTTGATGTTGATGAAACCAACTGTGGCGTCCATCAGAAAGTTGATCTTGTCAAACAAGAATGCGGTGTGGGAATCCAGGGAATCGATATCGCGCAGAATCTGGCGCGCTTCTTCAAACTGTTCGCCATTGAGCATCTTGCTGCGCATCATGAAGCTCACCGCGCGGCGCGTGTCCATCACGTTGCGTCGGATACGGCCGTTCATGTCCTCGTGCCGCGCAATCGCGCCCAGCACTTCGCCCGCCAGCGCATCCGTCATATTGCCTGACAGCACTTTCTTGCTGACCTGTTCCACCTCGTCGTAGATACCTTCCAGTGTGTCGGCTGAGTACTCCGCGTCGGCATCAAACAATTTCAGCAGCACTTCTTTGGCGTCTTCAATCAAACCTGGCGCGCGGCGCGCACGCATGCGCAACAGGCGAAATACTGGAACATCTTCATCGTGGATGGTGAACAGTACGCCTTTGCTGCGCAGTTCGCTGTTTACCAAATTCAAGATGAAGGCGACGCGTACGGTACGCGGCTCCTGGTCGTCGGCAATCAAAAAGTCACTGCGAATATGCAGTTCGCCGTTGTCCTCTTCGTAAAACCGGGCGGATTCTTCAATGTCTTCGTCCATCGCGTCTTCCGGGATGGACAGGCCGTAGTACTGCTTGACCCAGCGTTTTTCCTCCACGGTGGGCGATTCCAGGTCAACCCAGATGGGCTGGAATTTGGAGAGTTCTTCCAGCGACTCGATCTCCTCTTGGAAGAGCCGCCCGTTGGCAAGCGAAAAAATATTGAGCATGGCAATTTAATAGGGGTCAGATTCCAATTATCCAACGCGAATAATCGGTGTGCACAGCGGCTTCCGACCACGGGGCGCGCGCCCAATGCCAGCCGAAAGCTACTTGGTAAGGTAAGTTTCCAAGGAGATTTCCCCTAAAGTGAAGGTGCTAAATTATGGCACTGTCAAGCCGCGCCGCGGAACTTGCTGATACAGGTCTTTACACCTTAGGCCCCATCGATCGGCGGGCAAAAAAAGCGTTTGCAATTGCCTGAATTCCGGCGCATAGTCATTCCAAGCGCAATCACAGTGTCACAAATTTCTGGTTCGTATGCTGACCGCTCCATGCGGAAAGCTTTTTCAACCCCGAGAGCAACTGGAGGCTATTTATGAATTTGACGATCAGCGGTCACCACCTGGAAGTTACCCCCGCCCTACGCAGTTATGTGACCACCAAGCTGGATCGAATCATCCGACACTTTGACCAAGTGGTAGATGTGAAAGTACTTCTAACCGTGGAGAAGCAAAAAGAGAAGGAGAGACGCCAACGCGCAGAGTGCAATATCCACGTAAAAGGCAGCGATATGTTCGCTGAAAGTTCGCACGAAGACTTGTATGCCGCCGTCGACGATCTCGTGGACAAGCTGGATCGGCAAGTGGTTCGCCACAAAGACCGTGTTAAGGACCACCACCATGCGGCACCCAAGCGACTGATGTAAAGTCACCTGCAGCAACGTTTTGGATCGAACCGCCCAACGCCAGGGCGGTTTTTTTATGTGCATAATTCGGCAATACACACCATGAATCGTCTCGCCAGCATCCTTTCTCCCTTGCAAGTTCTTGCACAAGTTGACGTCACCAGCAAGAAACGGGCGTTTGAAGAAGCCGGTCTGCTGTTTGAAAATCTGCATGGCCTAAGCCGGGCTCTCGTGACCGACAGTCTGTTTTCGCGTGAGCGGCTGGGCTCCACCGGCCTCGGCCATGGTGTGGCGATTCCCCATGGACGCATCAAGGGGCTCAAAGCCCCGATGTCGGCGGTCTTCCAGTTGGTAACCCCCATTGGTTTTGATGCTCCGGACGATTTGCCGGTCAGCCTGATGATTTTTTTGTTGGTGCCCGAAGCTGCCACGCAAAAGCACCTCGAAATTCTGTCGGAGATTGCAGAAATGCTCAGCGACGCAGATCTGCGTGAAAAGCTGACTGTGACAGCCGACAGCGTTGAGTTGCACGCTCTGCTTGCTGGCTGGCAGTCCGCACGCGTCGCCTGAGCGCCGTAGGCTAAAAGGTCTTGTTGCCTTGAAACCCACCGTCGTCAGCGCCGATGTTCTGTTCGAAGAATTTCGTGGCCGTTTGCGCTGGGAGTGGGTTGCCGGATTAGGCGCCTCAGAGCGCCGGTTTGATGAAGTTGCCGTGCGCGCCGCACGCTCGGGTGCCGACTTGGTGGGTTACCTCAATTACATTCATCCTTACCGCGCCCAAGTACTGGGCGAGCGGGAAATTGCGTACCTCACCAATGCCACGCCCGAGGATTGCGCCCGTCGCATTTCCCGCATCGTGACGCTGGAGCCGCCGGTATTGGTGCTGGCCGATGGACAAGCCGCGCCGCAGTCCTTGTTATCTATGTGCGAGCGCGCACAAATTCCGATGTTTGCGACGCACGAGTCGTCGGCGTTTGTCATTGACGTGTTGCGTGCTTACTTATCGCGCCATTTCGCGGACCGGTCGTCCATGCACGGTGTGTTTATGGACATTCTGGGCCTAGGTGTGTTGATCACGGGCGAGTCGGGCCTGGGCAAAAGCGAGTTGGGCCTGGAGTTAATTTCGCGCGGTAACGGCTTGGTCGCCGATGACGCGGTAGATCTGTACCGCATCAACCAGACTACGATTGAAGGGCGCTGCCCCGAGCTGTTACAGAATTTGCTGGAAGTTCGTGGGATCGGGCTGTTGGACATTCGCAGCATTTTTGGTGAGACCGCCGTGCGCCGCCGCATGCGGCTCAAGCTGATCGTGCACTTGGTGCGCCGCGAGACGCTGGAGCGCGAATACGAGCGCATTCCCTACGAGCCTTTAACCCAGGATGTGTTGGGTATTCCGGTTCGCAAGGTCGTGATTCAGGTGGTAGCGGGCCGCAATATTGCAGTGCTGGTGGAGGCTGCCGTGCGCAATACGATTTTGCAATTGCGCGGCATTGATACCTACCAGGAGTTTGTGGAGCGCCATCGTAAGGCGATGGGCCCGGGGCACTGAGAGAGCACTAGTGTTTTAGGGGCGCTGCACGGCGGTGCCCGTTGCCCGGTTGGGGCATTTGTCCTTGGTGCAATGCGCATACAAACTCAAAGCATGGTCTGCAATCGCAAACCCTTTGGCTTTGGCCACGGCATTTTGGCGCTTTTCAATTTCGGCGTCGTAGAACTCTTCGACACGCCCACAATCCAGGCATACCAAATGGTCGTGGTGCTGGCCTTCATTGAGCTCATAAACAGCCTTGCCGCTCTCAAAGTTGCTGCGCGTCAGGATACTGGCCTGCTCAAACTGGGTGAGCACGCGGTACACCGTCGCCAAGCCCACATCAGAGCGCTCCTCCAATAAGACTCGGAATACATCTTCGGCGGTCATATGGCGCTGCTTGCCACGCTGAAACACTTCCAGAATTTTGAGCCGCGGCACGGTCGCTTTGAGGCCTGTATTTTTCAGTTCATCAATGTTCGTCATCTGCGTCTTTCCAGTGAGGGTGCCTGCAGGGGGCAAGGGTGACCTCGGGGGGCCAACCGCTACAATGATGCGATCATATCTCCCTCTATAAGTCCATGTCTGAACACTTTTCCAGCCGTCTTCGTTTTACCTTGATCGCCTTGGCGAGCTGGATTTTGGTGGCTTGCAGTAGCTTTGACTCTGCCACTACCAGGGCGGTCAGCGTGGTGACACCTTACAAAATGGACATCGTTCAGGGCAATGTCGTGACCAAAGAGCAATTCGTGCTGATCAAGCCTGGCATGTCGCGCTCCCAAGTGCGCGATGTGATGGGTACCGCGCTGCTGACCAGCGTTTTTCACGCTGACCGCTGGGACTACATCTTTACCTTGAAGAGTCAGAGTGCAAAAAACCAGCAACGTAAAGTTACGGTGTATTTCAAGGGCGATGTCGTGGACCATACCGAGGGCGATGAGCTCCCGAGCGAGATCGAGTTTGTGTCGACATTGAAGTCGTGGGTTCCGGCTGGCACCCAGGTACCCAAGCTTGAAGCGTCAGAAGATAGTCTTAAAAAATATCCGCTACCTGCTGAGCCAGCCGTCGCGGATGGCCCAATAGCTGCCGCTGCATTGGCTTATCCACCGCTTGAGCCGTCTGTCAAATAAGTTGGCGCCAACGGCGACCGAAACGATGCCTTTCAAAATTGCGATTGCCGGAGCCTCTGGCCGGATGGGACAGATGCTGGTGGATGCTGTGCGCGCGGCTGACGACTGCGTACTCACAGGCGCACTGGATATCGCTGCTAGCCCAACTATCGGGCGCGATGCAGGGGCTGCTACCGGAGCTGCCACGGGTGTGGTGATTACCGCTGATATGCGCCAGGGCCTGCAGGGCTGCGATGCCCTGATTGACTTTACCCGCCCCGAGGGCACGCTGCAGCATTTGCGCGTGTGTCGTGATCTGAGCGTGGCCGCTGTGGTTGGTACCACCGGCTTCAGCGAAGCCGAGAAGGCCGAGATCGGCGAGATAGCCAAGCACATTCCAATCATGATGGCGCCCAATATGAGTGTCGGTGTAAACGTCACACTGAAGCTGCTGGAGATGGCGGCCAAGGCGCTGGCCACCGGTTACGACATTGAAATCGTTGAAGCCCACCACCGTCACAAAGTGGACGCGCCTTCGGGCACCGCTTTGAAGATGGGTGAGGTGATTGCAGCTGCGCTCGGACGTGATTTGAAAGACTGCGCGGTCTATGCGCGCGAAGGTGTTACGGGTGAACGCGATCCGTCCAGCATCGGTTTTGCAACCATTCGCGGCGGCGATATCGTGGGTGATCACACCGTGCTGTTTGCAGGCATCGGAGAGCGTATCGAGATCAGCCACAAGTCCTCCAGCCGCGCCACCTATGCCCAGGGTAGTTTGCGTGCTGTGCGTTTTGTGGCAGGTAAGCCCGCCGGTCTGTACGACATGTTTGATGTCCTGAATCTCAAATGAATGTCTTGCAGCCCCTTCTGCAAGGTGACGCCGTGAGCACGTCAGTCGCTGTGCTGCTTCTGGGTATGTCGGTGGGGAGTTGGGTAGTGATTTTGTGGAAAGGCTGGCTGTTGCGCCGTGCCTACCGCGATGTGGCGCGCAGTACCGCCGCATTCTGGCAAGCCCGTTCGCTGGACGATGGCCGCGCTGCGGTGCAGGTGTTTGACCGTGAGTCGTTGTTACAGCCTTTGATCGAGGCTACGCGCATGAACAACGCCGGTACGCTAGCTGCCGCTGGAGATGCGTCGCAACAATTGACGCGTGTTTTGCGGGATGCTCTGCATGGTGTTTTGATTCGGCTGCAGGCCGGGCAAGTCCTGCTGGCTACCGTGGGTGCCATATCACCTTTTGTGGGGCTGCTTGGCACGGTTTGGGGTATTTATCACGCGCTGATGGGCATCTCAGGTGGTGGGCAAATCAGCATTGACCAGATATCGGGTCCGGTGGGTGAGGCACTGGTCATGACCGCAGTGGGCTTGGCTGTGGCCATTCCTGCGGTACTGGCGTACAACATTCTGGGTCGCTACATCGCGCGCATCGAAGCCGATCTGGAGGGTTTTGCCCGTGACCTGCGCGAGCTGCTCTTAACGGCGTCCGGGGTCTAAACAACATGAGCTTCGGCCGTCTTGAGCGGACCACGGGCGCTCCGCCCATGAGCGATATCAATATGACGCCGCTGATCGACGTGATGCTGGTGCTCCTGGTGATTTTCATGATCACGGCGCCGCTGATGGTCAGCAAAGTCAAGGTTGATCTACCCAAAGCTGCGGGCGCCGAAAGCCAGCAGGTGCCGGCTTTCATCAGCGTGGTGGTCGACAAGACCGGCCAGGTGTTTCTGGATGACCGGCCCTATGACATGAAAGTGGTTGCCCAGCGCCTGCAGGACGCTGCGGCGAAGAACGCCAATACCGAAGTGCAACTGCGCGCCGACAGCGCCGTACCTTATGGCCGGGTGGTTGAAATCATGGGCGTGGCCCACAAGGCGGGCTTGACTCGCATTGGCTTTGTGGCAGAGGCGCCCCCTGCCGCCAAGCCCTGAATGTTCCCCGCCTAAAATCACCGCTTAGACTTTTATTGTTTAAGCAGTTCACAGCGCGGTTTTGATGCCGCAGACGCTCTATGCAAGACAAATACCAACACACCGATCTCGAACAAGCCGCCCAGACCCATTGGCAGCAGCCCTTATGGAACGGCAGCAGTGCCTACCAGGTGACCGAGGACACGTCGCGCAAGAAGTTTTATGCCTGCTCCATGCTGCCCTACCCCAGTGGCAAGCTGCACATGGGCCATGTGCGCAACTACACCATCAACGACATGCTGGCGCGCTACCTGCGCATGAATGGCTACAACGTACTGATGCCGATGGGTTGGGACGCGTTTGGCCTGCCGGCCGAGAATGCCGCGCTGAAAAACGGTGTGCCCCCGGCGCAGTGGACCTTTGACAACATCGCCTACATGAAGGGCCAAATGCAGGCCCTGGGCTTGGCTATTGACTGGAGCCGCGAGGTGGCGACCTGCACCCCCGAGTACTACCAGTGGAACCAGTGGCTTTTCTTGAAGATGCTGGAAAAGGGCATTGCCTACCGCAAGACTCAGGTGGTGAACTGGGACCCGGTGGACCAGACCGTGCTGGCGAACGAGCAAGTGATTGATGGCAAGGGCTGGCGTACCGGTGCGACGGTAGAAAAGCGCGAAATCCCAGGTTATTACCTGAAGATCACCGATTACGCCCAGGAACTGCTGGACCACGTGCAACTGGGTAACGACAAGGCCACACTCAATGGCTGGCCTGACCGTGTGCGCTTGATGCAGGAGAACTGGATCGGCAAGAGCGAAGGCGTGCGCTTTGCGTTCACGCACGACATTCGCGACAGTAGTGGTGCGCTGATTGGAGGATCGGACAACTCGCCGGAAGGCGAGTCGGGCCGCATGTATGTGTTCACCACGCGCGCCGACACCATCATGGGTGTGACCTTTTGTGCTGTGGCGCCGGAGCATCCGCTCGCACAGCACGCAGCACAGTCTGACCTGCGCCTGGCCGCGTTCATCGAGGAATGCAAAGCGGGTGGCACCACGGAAGCTGAGTTGGCCGTCAAGGAAAAGCTCGGGATGCCGACGGGCCTGCAAGTCACCCACCCGCTGACCGGCCGCCCGGTGGATGTGTGGGTGGGTAATTACGTGTTGATGGGCTACGGCGATGGCGCTGTGATGGGCGTGCCCGCGCACGATGAGCGCGATTTTGCGTTTGCCAAAAAATACAACCTGCCCGTTCACGATGTGGTGCATATCGACGGCCTAAGCTACGACCACAGCCAGTGGCAAGACTGGTATGGCCTGAAAGACGAATCCGGACAGCGCTGTGTAACCGTCAACTCTGATGTCTTCAGTGGCCTGTCGTACAAGGCAGCGGTCGACGCGGTGGCCCAAGCCCTGGCGGCCAAAGGCCTGGGCGAAAAGAAAACCACCTGGCGCCTGCGCGATTGGGGCGTGAGCCGCCAGCGCTACTGGGGCACACCCATCCCCATCATCCATTGCGAAGAGCATGGCGCCGTGCCGGTGCCGGAGAAAGACCTGCCCGTGGTCTTGCCCATGGATTGCATTCCCGATGGCTCCGGCAATCCGCTGGTGAAGCACGAGGGGTTCCATGCGGGTGTGGTTTGCCCGGTGTGTGGCAAGGCCGCCCGGCGCGAGACCGACACCATGGATACCTTTGTGGATTCCAGCTGGTATTTCATGCGCTACTGCGACCCCAAGAACACCGAGGCCATGGTGGCCGGTGGCACCGATTACTGGATGCGGGATCAGAATGCCGCCACCGGTGGCAGCGGCATGGACCAGTACATCGGCGGTATTGAGCACGCCATCCTGCACCTGCTGTACGCCCGCTTCTGGACCAAGGTCATGCGCGATCTGGGCTTGGTCAAAGTGGACGAGCCGTTTACCAAACTGCTGACCCAAGGCATGGTGCTGAACCACATTTATTCCCGCCGCACCGACAAGGGCGGCAAGGAATACTTCTGGCCGCACGATGTGGAGCATGTGACCGACGAAGCCGGCAAAGTCACCGGTGCCAAGCTCAAGAATGCGGTGGGCGAATTGCCGGTGGGCACAGCCATTGACTACGAGGGCGTGGGCACCATGTCCAAGTCCAAAAACAACGGTGTGGACCCGCAAGAACTGATCTCGAAGTACGGGGCTGACACGGCCCGTCTGTACACCATGTTCACGGCGCCACCTGAGGCCACGCTGGAGTGGAACGACGCCGGTGTGGAAGGCAGCTACCGCTTTTTGCGCCGAGTCTGGAACTTTGGTTACAAGCTGTCTGCTATGGATTTTGTAGCTACTCAGGCAATAAAGACCTGGGCCACCAGCCTAAAAGACGTTGAATTTGGCAAGGAAGCCAAGAATTTGCGTCTGGAGCTGCACACCGTGCTCAAGCAGATCGACTACGACTACCAGCGCATGCAGTACAACACCGTGGTCTCGGGCGCGATGAAAATGATCAATGCCCTGGAGGACTTCAAGGCGATAGACACTACCGGTGGACAAGTCGCCGTCATTGAAGGCTTTGGCCTGCTGTTGCGCTGCCTCTACCCGGCCACACCGCACATTGCCCACACGCTGTGGGCCGAGCTGGGCTACGCCGGTGCGCTGGGTGATCTGCTGGATGCGCCCTGGCCCCAGGTGGACGAAACTGCGCTGGTGCAGGACGAAATCTCCCTGGTGCTGCAAGTCAACGGCAAACTGCGCGGCGCGGTGTTGGTGCCCGCAGGCGCGAGCCGTGAGGCCATAGAGGCTGCGGCTGTGGCAAGCGTTGCCTTTGTGAACTTCGCAGCCGGTGCCGCACCCAAAAAGGTGATCGTGGTGCCTGGGCGCCTGATCAACATCGTCATTTGACTATGGCCATGCACACACGCCAACTCTGGGGCCGTGGACGGGTAGTTGCGTTGACCCTGGCGATAGCCGTAGTAACAGGAATGCTAGCGGGCTGCGGCTTCCACCTGCGCAACAGCCAGGAGTTCACCTTCGACACGATTGCGCTCTCGCCCGCGCCGGGCAGCGCCATTGCGATTGATCTGACACGCTACCTGGGCGA
Source organism: Burkholderiales bacterium (assembly GCA_025363275.1). Taxonomy (GTDB): domain Bacteria; phylum Pseudomonadota; class Gammaproteobacteria; order Burkholderiales; family Burkholderiaceae_C; genus Allorhodoferax. Next base: position 11,159 of record JANYEE010000229.1, read on the forward strand.
TAAGGTGGTGCCCGTAGTGTCCAAAGTCGGCACACCGCCGCCCCAGGTGGTGCTCGATATTGTGCAAGAGCAGCGCGAGAAGACCGTGGTCGCGGTGAATGCCTCGGGCCAGGTGCGCGAAATGCAATTGCTGATCCGTCTCAAGTTCCGCGTGCGCACGCCCCAGGGTGACCCGCTGATCGCAGTCACTGAAATCACCCAGCAGCGCGACATAACGTTCAACGAATCCTCAGCGCTGGCCAAGGAGGCCGAAGAAATACTGCTGTACCGCGACATGCAAAACGACATCGTGCAGCAAATGTTGCGCCGTCTGGCGGCCATCAAATTGCAAGCGCAAGCACCTGTCCCGAAATGACAATGCAGCCCGACCGGGTAGACCGCACACTGCTGGAACTCTTGCAGCGCGACGGTCGCTTGACGGCGCAGGCCCTGTCGGAAGAAGTCAATCTATCGGCCCGCGCCACGCTGAACCGGGTGCGGCGTCTGGAGGAAGTGGGGCTGATCGAAGGCTACCGTGCCATGCTGCACCGCTCGGCTTTGGGCGAGCATGTGTCGGTGTTTGCCGAGATTGCTCTGAAAGACCAGCGTCAAGCCACCGTACAGCGTTTTGAGCAAGCCATGGTGGCCTGTCCTGAGGTGGTAGCCTGCTACCTGGTGAGTGGCCGTTATGACTACCTGGTGCGTCTGGCCTGCCGCGATTTGGCCCACTACCGCGATCTGACCAGCGCCTGGCTAGACGATGTGGCGTTGGGTATCGACAAGGTGGTGACCAGCACCGAGCTGCAGACGGTCAAAGAGTTTGCGGGCTTCCCGCTGACGGTGCGTGGCGTCTGAGGACCTGTGTGGCGGAGGGCTCTGCTCCGTGTCCCCCGCCCGCTGCGCGGGCTCCTCCTTGACCTGCGCAGAACCCTCCGCCACACAGGCCCTCAGGCGCTCAGTCGGCGAGATTTCTATCCGCGCACGATGCGCTTGACTGGCCGGTCATTCCTTGTTTCGTTACCCGGTTTATCCGAGTACAAATACGCCGAGATTGCCTCGGTCAGTTTCTCCGCCTGATTCACCTGGTTGTCGCCACTGATCATCAGGCTGGTGACCAGAGCCTCAATCACCAAGAGCGCCGCCGAGTAACTGCTCGACAGCACCGGGTGCGTGGCGGGGGCTATCAGTACATCGTGCGACCAGGCCGTCAGCGGCGAAGCCATCGAGTCGGTCAGCGAAATCACGTGGGCGCAGCGGTCACGGGCGTAGCGGGTCAGCATGACGGCATCGCTGGCGTAGCGCGGGAAAGAAATTGAAATCAGCAAGTCCTTGGGGCCGATGTTCATCAGGCGCCCGGCAGCCACTTCGGTCCCACCAAATTCGACCACGTTGATGGCCTGACGGCAAAAGGGTTGCAGGTCCAGCGCCAGCATGGCCGACAGGTGGGCGCTGATGCCAAAGCCCAGCGTGTAGACCGTCTCGGCGGCCAGAATTTTGTGGGCGGTAGAGATCAATAGGGCCGGGTTCAGGCCTACGGCGGCGGCCTGCAGGTTGGCCAGACTGGCTTCCAGACTTTCGGCGATTACCGGGTTGTTGCTGCCCTCGGTTTTGCGTTGCAGCGCATCGCGCAGTTTGTTCACGGGTTGAAAAGCAGGCTGCAGCGCGGTTTGTAGTGCATCGGCCATGCCGCTGCGCAGTGCGGCAAAGCCACTGAAACCCAAGGTGCGGGCGAAGCGGCTCAGCGTCGCGGTCGACGTTTGTGTGTTGGCGGCCAGCTCTTCAATGCCCCAGGCGGTGGCGCGTACCGGGTTGCGCAACAGAAAGTCGGCGATAGTGACGTTGGAGCCGCGGCCATCGACCAAAACCTGACGCAGCTTCAGGCCCAGTGCAGACTGGGCGAACGCGGTATCGGCGTTGGGGCTGGTGAAGGCGGCGGCTTCGGTGGGGGGCGTTGGTTTCATGGTGTGTCTGGATTATCAACCGGTGGATAGGGACTGGGCGCTACGGCAGGGCTGGCGCCTGGCAGGCCCCGTCGCAGGGTTCAAAACTGATCTGCAATTGCGTGTAGCGCACGCGCGCCGGCTCGGCGTCCGTAGCCG
>JANYEE010000251.1 GCA_025363275.1 Burkholderiales bacterium
TTGCTCTAGCAGCTCGATCGAGCGTTTGCGCGCCGCCTTTTTGTCCATACCCAGATGCAGCCTCAAAGTCTCTGCCAGTTGGAAGCCTACTGTGAAACATGGGTTGAGGCTGGTGGTGGGGTCCTGGAAGATCATCGACAGATCTTTGCCGGTGAGCTTGCGACGTTCGCGCGGCGACAGGGTCAACAAATCGTGCCCGTCAAAGCGCAGCTTGTCCGCTCGCACCACGCCCGGAAACGCCACCAGACCCATCAAGGCCATCATGGTGACACTCTTGCCCGATCCTGACTCGCCCACGATACCCAATACGTCGCCGCTGTCGACCGACAGGCTCACGCCATCGACCGCATGCATGGTGCCGTTGTGTGATGGAAATTCCACCGACAGATTTTCTATTTCAAGCAATGCCATGGTGTAGCTGTCGTGGGTTTATCGCTTGAGCTTAGGGTCCAGCGCATCGCGCAGGCCGTCGCCCAACAAATTGAAGGCCAATACGGTGATCAGAATGGCCAGGCCCGGGAAGGTGACCACCCACCAGGCGCGCAGCACAAACTCGCGTGCGTCGGCCAGCATAGTGCCCCACTCGGGCGATGGCGGTTGCGCACCCAAGCCCAAAAATCCGAGGGCGGCAGCGTCCAAAATCGCGGTCGAGATACCCAGCGATGCTTGCACTATCAGCGGTGCCGTGCAATTGGGCAGCACCTCGCTGATCATTACGCGCCAGTGGCCCGCCCCACCCATGCGGGCTGCTGTTACGTAGTCGCGCGACACTTCGGCAATGACCGCCGCGCGGGTGATGCGCACATAGTGCGGTAGCACGACAATGGAGACTGCCAGCATCGCATTCAACATGCCGGGCCCAAGTATGGCCACCACAACAATCGCAAGCAGTAAACTGGGTAGCGTCAAGATGATGTCCATCGCGCGCATAACTGCGATCTCGAAAATACCGCGGAAGTAACCGGCCAGCAAACCCAGTGTGGTGCCCACCACCACGGATACCGCAACCACTGCGATACCGATGGTGAGCGACAAGCGCGAACCATGCATGAGGCGCGACAGGATGTCGCGTCCAATGGCGTCGGTGCCCAACCAGTGCGCAGACGACCCGCCAGACGCCCACGCGGGCGGCAACAAGAAAGCCGTGCTGTCAGTCACGCTGGGCGGGTAGGGTGCCAGCACATCAGCCAGCAATGCCACTAACAGTACCGCTACGACGATAAACAGCCCAGCCATTGCGCCTTTGTTGGCACTAAAGTAACGCCAAAATTCTTTGACGGGATGTGCAGGGCCACCTGGCGCTGTTGTGGGGGTAGAGATAGCGCTCATTTTTGGTGGCGGATACGTGGGTTGATGATGCCGTAGGCCAGATCGACCAACAGATTAACGGCCATCACGATGATGCCTAAAAGCAGCATGCCGCCCTGTAGTACGGGATAGTCGCGGCGGCTGATGGCTTCAATCAACCACTTGCCCACACCAGGCCAGGAGAAGATGGTCTCCGTGAGGATGGCGCCGGTAAACAGCACACCCACCTGCAAGCCGATCACGGTGATGACTGGAATCAGGGCGTTGCGTAGCGCATGCAAAGACACGACGCGAAAGTCAGACAGACCTTTGGCACGTGCGGTGCGTATGTAGTCTTCACCCATGACTTCCAACATCGCAGAGCGCGTCATGCGGGCGATCACGGCTAGCGGCACGGTACCTAAGGCGATGGTGGGCAGAATCAAATGCGAAGCGGCCGATGCGAACGCACCGGACTCACCCGATAACCATGAATCGATCAGCAGCAGGCCAGTGACCGGCTCCAGAAAATACTGAACCGCAATGCGACCGGATACAGGCGTTAAATCCAGCTGCACCGAGAACAACAAGATCAGCAGCAAACCCCACCAAAAAATCGGCATGGAGTAGCCGGTTAGCGACACGCCCATGACCCCGTGGTCGAGCCAGGAGTTGCGCTTGACCGCCGCCAAAATACCAGCAGGTATCCCGATTAACAAGGCAAACGCAATGGCGCACAGGGCCAGCTCAATGGTGGCAGGGAACAGGGCGCGGAACTCTTCCAGCACAGGTGCCTGGGTGATCATGGATTTACCCAGATCACCTTGCAGTACCTTGGCGATGTAGATGCCGTACTGCACCATGACGGGGCGGTCTAGACCGTATTCTTTGAGTAGCTGTTCGTGGCGCGTAGCATCAATGCCGCGCTCGCCAGCGAGCGTCTCAATCGGGTCCCCAGGAACCAAACGTATCAGGAAAAAAGCCAACAGCGTCATGCCGAAAAAAGTCGGAATGATCAGGCTCAAACGGGTAAAGATAAAACGCAGCATGGCGGCGAGTGTACTAGCAGAGGTGTCTATGAAAAAAGGCCAGTCAGACTGGCCTTTTGGGATTGCATTGATGCGTTCCTTGATCAGTTGGCGACAGAGCTAAAGATCTGTGCCACCAGACATCACTTGAGGTGCTTGCCGATCAGGCCAGCCATCTCAAACATCGTCACCTGAGGTTTGCCGAAGACTTCCTTCAGCTTGGCATCGGCGTTGATGTTGCGCTTGTTCACAGCGTCTTGCAACTTGTTCTTTTTGATGTAAACCC
>JANYEE010000025.1 GCA_025363275.1 Burkholderiales bacterium
ATAGTCGTCACCTTCCGCGACATCACGGAGCTGCGTCAGGGCGCGGAGGAGCTGCGGCTGTCGAAAGAGTTGCTGGAGCAGCGGGTGAAGGAGCGTACCGCCGATCTGGCATCAGCAAGCGCAGTGTGCGGGTCGATACGCCCTCGCTCTCGCTGGAGTCCGGCGGCATGATGCGCGCCTTTGTGGGCCGTGCCTATTTGCCAGACCAGTTGCCGGTGGGTGTTACTGCGGTGGAGCTGCAATGAGGTGGCTATTGAGTTTGTGGTTGACGGCGTGGCTAGGTGCCTGCGGTGGCGGGGGTGGCGGTTCAGCACCGGCTGTGGGCTCCGCGCCAGTAACGCTGCCGCCTGTGTTGGCCGCGACCAACGTGCTGCCCATGGTGGTGGGCGTTGGCCCCGGTAATAACGTCAATATTCCCTATGTCTCGGTGCGCGTGTGCGCCCCTGGCACGTCGGATTGCCGCACTATTGACAACATTTTGGTGGACACGGGCTCTACGGGCCTGCGATTGGTCAGCTCGGTGATGTCGGGCCTGGCCTTGCCCGCACAAACGACGTCGGGCAGTGCAGTGACGCTGGAGTGTGCGCAGTTCTTGAGCTTTGTCACCTGGGGGCCCGTGAAGCTGGCCGACATTTACCTCGGTAGCAAAAAAGCGCCTGCCGTGCCCTTGCAGGTGGTAGCCGATCCGGCCTACCCTGTGGTGCCCAGCGCCTGCTCCTCTGCGGGCCCGGTGGCGGCAGGTGTGGGTGATATCCATGCCAATGGCATTTTGGGGATCGGCGTGTTTGTGAACGACGGACAGCGTTACTACAACTGCGCGCCCGCTTCTACGCAGACGCGTTGCACGACGGTACTCACCGCGGCACAGCAGGTGCAAAACCCGGTGGCTGCATTGGACTCGGACAACAACGGTGTGGTGCTACAACTGCCCGCGATTGGCCCCACGGGTGCGCGCGAAGTCAGCGGTTCCTTAATACTGGGTGTGGGTACGCGTGACAACAACCAACTGGGCAATGCGCTGGTGGTGCAGACGGATAGCCGCGGTTATTTCAGTACCACCTACAAAGGCGTCACGCTCGCCAATAGCTTCATGGATAGCGGCTCCAACGGCCTTTACTTTGCCGACGCAAGCTTGCCCGATTGCCCTGGCAACCTGGCGGGCTTCTACTGCCCCGCCACCCCACAAAACTTGAGCGCCACGGTGCGGCTGATCAATGGTAGCAACCAGACCATCAGCTTCAGCGTCGCTAATGGCTCTAGTCTGCTGGCATCATCGAGCTTTGCCTATAACAACTTGGGCGGAACACTGTCCGATGTGAGCTTTGATTGGGGATTACCGTTTTACTTTGGTCGTCGCGTTTTCACGGTGATAGAGGGGCGCAGCAGCGTGGCTGGTGTAGGGCCGATGGTGGCCTACACGCCATAAGTACGCGAATGACGAACACAGGGCGCGTGGGTTGCGGCCTTGTGATGAAATAAGGGGTTCAACTGCACCACACGGTAAGCCAATGCAAAGTTTCGTCAAAGCTCTCCCCCTGATCGCGTTGCTGGGCCTGTCGGCCCTGCACACCCAGGCCCTATCGCAGGCAACAGCCCCACAAACACAAAATTTGGTGTCCGGTATCAAGATCGTGCACACCGTAGTTGGTACGGGAGCCATGCCATTGGCCACCGACCGCGTCAAGGTGCACTACCGCGGCACCCTGCCCAGCGGTGTTGAATTCGACAATTCATATAAGGAAGGTGCCCCGGTGGTCTTCCCCTTGACCAAAGTCATCCGCTGCTGGACCCAGGCCTTGCAGCACATGCGGGTGGGCGGCAAGGCCACCTTGACTTGCCCGGCCGATTTAGCCTATGGCGCCAAGGGTGCGGGTGATGCCGTTCCACCCAACACGGCGCTCACTTTTGAAGTGGAATTGCTGGGTATTGAGAAGTAAATGTTGTTGTTGAAATCTTGCCGTTTGTGGGCGATTGCGTGTTTGGCGGCTAGCGCGCCACTGTGGGCGGGCGCCGCAGACCGCCCCAAAGTAGGCCTGGTGCTGGGTGGTGGGGGCGCTCGAGGTGCTGCGCACATTGGCGTACTGGAGGAGTTGGAGCGCCTTCGCATACCCGTGGACTGTGTGGCGGGCACCAGCATGGGAGCGTTGATTGCAGGTGCTTGGGCTGCTGGTATGGACCCGACCACCATGCGCCGTGAAATGGGCAAGGCCGATTGGAATGATTTGTTCCAGGATAACCCTGGCTACGGCGATGTGAATTACCGTAGCAAACGCCTGTCGCAGCGCTACCTGCCCGGCAGCGAAACCGGCATTACCGAGCTGGGTGCCGTCACGCCGCCCGGCGTAGTATCTGGCCAGAAGATCAAACTCTTCTTCAACCAACTGGTGCATGCTGATACCGGCGAGCGCAATATCGAACTGCTACCGCTGCCGGTGTCCATCATCGCTACCGATATTGGCAGCGGAGACCGCGTGGTATTCCGGGATGGAAGCTTGACATTGGCGATGCGCGCCAGCATGTCGGTGCCGGGTTTGATGGCGCCTTTGGAATACCGGGGCATCAAGCTTGTAGACGGCGGCTTGGTGGACAACTTGCCTGTGCAAGAAGTGCGCGACCGCTGCGGCGCCCAGGTGGTGATTGCGGTAAACGTGGGCTCGCCTCTGCTCAAATCCAGCGATATCAGCGGCTTGCTGTCCATCTCGGCGCAAATGGTGTCCATCCTCACCGAGCAAAACGTTACCCAGTCGCTGGCGAAACTGACCCCCACGGACATTTACATCAAGCCCAACCTGGACGGACTGGCCGCGAGCGACTTTGACCGCAGCGGCGATGCCGCCGACCGGGGGCGTACGGCGGCCCAGGAATCGGCTGAGTTGTTACAGAGCCTGTCTGTAGATGAGCGTAGCTATGCTGCATGGCGCAAACGCTGGACGCCGCAGTCTCTGCCGTTGCAAGCGGTGGACGCGATCGAAATTGCTGGTCTGCGCACTGTCAATGCCGCGGCGGTATCGCGTTATGTGGAGCAAAAAGTGGGTGAGTCGCTTGACGTAAGCAAACTCAACCGCGACTTGCTGCGCGCCTATGGCGATGGCTACTACGAGCGCGTGGACTACACACTGGTGCGTGAGGGCGATCGCAATGTGCTGCGCATCTTGCCGATTGAAAAGTCTTGGGGCCCCGACTATCTGCGCCTGGGTGTGAACTTGAATTCGAGCTTGAGCGGAGGCTCATCCTTTAGCGTGCGCACGGCCTACCAAAAAACTTGGATGAACCCTTTGGGCGCTGAGCTGCTGATGTCGGCCGAGCTGGGTAGCAACACCGGCATAGGCGTCGATTTTTACCAGCCACTGGACCCGGCCCAGCGTTACTTTGTGGATGCCGCGGCATCGGTGCGGCGCGAAAGCGCAGCGCTGTTCAAGGATGATCAGCGCATTTCGGAATACCGCAATAACGTAGCCCGTTTCGACTTTTCTGCCGGTAGGAACATTGGCCTGGTGGGCCAGGCCCGGTTGGGTTGGCGCGAGGAGCGCCAAGAGGTAAAGATCGAGACTGGTGTGCCGCTGCTGCCGACGGACCCGCTGCGCATTAGCGGACTACTTGCTACGCTGGAGCTGGACCAAAAAAACCAGTTGTACATCTCCACCAGCGGTTGGTCGGCACGCGGCACTTGGTTTGAATCTGCCGAGCACGACTACAACCGCATGACCGTGGCCTTGGATGGTAACTACCAGATCAAGGACTGGGTGCTGGGCCTGCGCGGTAGTTACGCGGGTTCTACCCACGGCAGCCTGCCGCCGCAGGACCTGGCCAAGTTGGGTGGGTTTTTGAATCTATCGGGCTTTGCCAACGACCAGTTGGCAGGCGACAAGGTGAGCTACGTCCACATGCGCGCTGAGCGTATTTTTGGTCGTATGCCCTTGGGCCTGCGGGGTGACCTGCGTGTGGGCCTGGCGCTGGAGGCTGGTCGTGTGGGAGAGCCTCTGTCGGAGCCCAACCGCACGGGTGTGCTCAACTCAGCGGTCATTTATGTGCGTGGCGAAACACCATTTGGCCCCGCTTACCTGGGGCTTGGCCGTTCCAGCAGCGGGCCTATCAATGCTTACTTTTTCATCGGTACGCCATAGATTCGGGGGCGTGCATGAAACGCTTTGAGTTCGTGCTGAGTATTTCGTCACAGCAGTATCTGCAGTACTACCGCGGCTCGGTGCGCCAAGTGCTGGCCCAGTCCACGACTGGAGCCACGGTACAGTTCCCGGCTGCATTGCTCACCCCTTTCGTTAGCACTGCAGGCATCAGCGGACGGTTTGTGTTGACTTGTGATGACCATGGAAAAGGGGCAGAATTAAAGCGCTATTGAGCCCCATTCGGCTTGTAAATTTACAATTGGATCATGGCAATAAAACAACTCATCCGACTGGATCAATCGGCTCCATCAGACTTTTCGCCTTTGATGGGGACGCCTGCAGATTGCGAAGACTGTGGCAAGGCGGAGCGCGTGGGATTTCAGTTCGATTACGCCTACCAACCGATTGTGGACATGCGCACCAAGACTATTTTTGCCCACGAAGCGCTGGTGCGTGGGCCCAGCGGCGAAGGTGCTGCCACCGTACTGTCGCAGGTGAACCTGCAAAACGTGTACCGCTTTGACCAAGCCTGCCGCGTCAAGGCCATCAAGGGTGCCAGTCAGTTGGGAATCCAGGAATTTCTGTCTATCAATTTTCTGCCCAACGCCATTTACAAGCCCGAGGTGTGTATCCGTACCACCCTGGAGGCCGCCAGAGTCCATAACTTTCCACTGGATCGCATCATCTTTGAGGTGACTGAAGGCGAGCGCATTGAAGATGGCCCCTGGTTTGCCGAAGTGCTGCGGGAGTACAAACGCTGCGGGTTTAAAACTGCGATTGATGACTTCGGCGCTGGATATGCCGGGATGAAATTGTTGGCCGACTTTCAACCTGACCTGATCAAAATCGACATGGACTTGGTGCGCCACATCGACACTAATCGCGCGCGCCAAGCCATCGTGCGTAGCATGGTGGGTCTGTGTAAAGACATGGATATCCAAGTCATCGCTGAAGGAATTGAGACGCCAGGTGAACGTGACTTTTTGCTAGACGCTGGCATTCACTTGTTGCAAGGCTTCTTATTTGCCAAGCCTGCATTCAAGTCGATAGCGGGCAGATCTACAGCATGTTCATTGTTGGGGTACCCTTCTTCCACTCCTACGGGTCGTCCTTCCTGAAGGTCGCGCGTTTCGCCCGCTACATGGAGGCAAAGCGT
>JANYEE010000029.1 GCA_025363275.1 Burkholderiales bacterium
GTCTCATCCCACTCAGGCTGCGTATTAGCAGACACAATACCGTTTGCATCTTTTTGATTAACTCCGGTAAACTTCATCGGAGCTCTAAGTACACCACCATAGCGTGTATTTACTTGGTCCAGCAAGTAACCAAAAGCTGCAACTCGGACCTTGTCAGCATTCTTTTGTATCTCACCGACAGGCTTATAATTTCCACTTGGATACTGCTTACAAAGGTCAGAACGTACTGGTCCCTCGCTAGACCCACAAACTGCAACGCGCGCTTTAAAAGTACCTGTTACCGTCTGTCCGTCTGTATTGGTGGTAGCTAAGTTTCCGTTTGTTGAGGGCGCGCCACAAGTGCCCGCGTCGGCAGTACCAAAGTAAATATAATCGAAACAAGATTTAATTACGACTTGAGATGCTGACCCAAAAGGGGTCAAACCTGCGGTTAAAGCACCAGCAGCCAGAGTTTTAGTGGGAAAGTTACTAGATGAGCCGTAGAAACTTCCATTGATATCGGCGCCGCCTGGCAAGACTGCTCGCTGCAATATAGAATGTGCACAACTTCCGATGCCATTATCGCCCATTTTGTGCGTCCCGGATTGCGTGCCCGAGGTATTGATAACGCCCCCCCCAACGGTTTCCGATAAGCGGAATGTGTTCGTCGTCGAAGACGTAACATAATACAGGCCGCATTTGGTTAGTCCTGAAGGCAGCGTCCCGGTAGTATCGACTTGTATTAGGGATCCATCTGAAAGACCATGCCCTGACCAAGTAACAACAGCGGGAGATGCCGCCGTAATAGTTACTGAAGTTCCATCACTCTTTGCATCAGCTATGCGATCTCCGCCTGTCAATGCAAACCGTACAATATCGATAGATGACGTTGCAGCAAAGTTCAGAAAATTACCGCTAAATCCTGTTCCAGTACCAGCTTGATTACATAAGTAAGGAATTGTTGCAGTTACAGGTGTGGTCGGGTCATTGGGCTCGTAGTAGCCGTTAGTTGAGGTTCCGACATATCTGTAGCAGGAGCTCGAATTAAAATAACCTAGATACTTCTGAGTGTTCACATAGCTACCACTCCGGTATGAAGCACCCACCGTTGGAAACTCTACGGAAAGTACTAAAGCGAGATTGGCAACATCGCTGGAATTGATAATAGGACCTGTTCTCAGGTCAATTTTGGTACGTGGGGAGGTTGACTGCGCTAGCGAAATGCCAAGAGCAACCAAACCAACTAAACACACAAAAATAGCAAATATTTTTTTCATTTCAGCACCCTGAATTAGGTTTGTTAGCCGGCTTGTAGACCAAAGCCTGAAGCATTACTTGCGTTTGCTGACGTACCCCAAAGCCCATTGCAGTCACTAAAAATGCATATTCGGTCTTGGAGGAAGCGACTGAATCCGTTGCAGCACCCGTTCCCGAGTACCTGACAGCTTCAATCGTGTAACGTGGCAGCCTGATAGGCAACCCGCTACTACCCGTAGGTAACGTCTGTCCCGTGAACTGCCCGTATTCCACGGTGAGGTTGGATGAGGATGTACCCGATTCAGTCGTGTAGTTTGATTTCACTGTCTTCCAGGCGTCGCCTGGTGCCGCGCCGTTCTGACACATACCCGTATTCGTCCCCGTGCCACAACCCTCTACAAATTCAGCTATGACCAAAGAATCGAATTTACAAATACGGCGGTTAGCTGAGTTGTTCGGGCCCATCATGTCTAGTTCGGCATCTAGCAAAGCAGACTCAGCGCTCTGGAAAGCAATTTGCCTATCCCGGTCGTTGCGTGCAGCCCCTTCACCAAAGAGGGACAGTTTCGCCGCAATAACGCCCATAGCAAAAATCACGGTGAGCATGATTAACACCACGATCAGACTAGAGCCCGTCTCTCGGCTAAGAGGGTTGAGACCGCAGCCGTTAACCCCGGCTGAAAGTAGCGGCTTGTTCATCAGAGCTCAGTCCTCAAATTAACCGTGAATGTAACGACTTTGCGAAGCCGACCATCGGACGGATTTACCGTCAACGTGTCGTTGACATTCTGGGAAAATTTGGCACCCAGAGGCGATAGAACTTGAGTAGCGGTACCTGTGCCTGTAGTTACCGCCACCCGGTTCGGTGACCTCAAAACCATACCAACCCGTACCGAACGGACGCGCGACCAATCGGCCAAGACGGTAGTACTGCCGGTAGGGCTGACTTCAGCGGCATTCATCCAGCGATCCACCAAAGAGTCACCATTGGTATCAACACCATATAAAAACTGCAGAGTCTCAACACCGCGCACTATCGGCTCAACGGAAAAACTGCCGGTGCTTATATTAAAATATTTGCATCGTAATTCAGGCTCTGCACTTCCGGTCGTTTGCCTGACTTCGAAAATGCTGAACGACCTGTCTCCTGGCGTCGTTGGCGCGGCCTGTGAGCGTCCGAGACAATCAATCATGCTTCCGTCTGCCGGAGTTCCAGATCCTTGATACCGGACTACCAAAGAATCGCTGTTATTGATTCGATTGGCGAGAGTGTCATGCGCGCCATTGTTTGTACTGGTACCTGCAGCGGTATTGTTATAACCACGTATGTCAGGCTCACCGTCGCTTGCAGCGGCAACCTCTCGCCGATTAGCGGCACCGGCAGTTCCGGCCACGTAATTTTGGTATCCAGCCTGCTGTATGGATTTCGTAATCATCTCGGTAGCAAACCGCGCGTTGTCCTGCAATTGACCAGCATCGTCTTGCGTAGCCCGAGATCGACTAGATCCCAAGAAAAAAGAACTTGCGGCAGCAACCACCAAGAGTGACATCCCCAGCGACACAAGAAGTTCAACTAAAGTCAGTCCGGCGTTTCGCGTGCGGTAATTTGACGACGGCATCATTCTGCGTACCCCGTCATACCACCCATCACCAACTGTGGATTTATCGGCGTTATAGCAACCGTAGTGGTTCCACGTTCCTCAGCGTCACGCTTATCAAGCCAACCAATTTTGATGGAAACTGCAGTACCCACGTTATCGCAAGCC
>JANYEE010000030.1 GCA_025363275.1 Burkholderiales bacterium
CTCAAACAACTCGCGCACGCGGTCGCCCAGTTGTTGTTGCTCGGCGCGCACTTTGTCAAAGCCGTAGGCGCGGGTTTCTTGCATCACTTCGCGCAGGCGCGTCAGCGCATCGGTGGGCATGGTGGCGTGGTACATGTGGGCACCGCTCTCATAGGCTTCCATCACTTGCAGCCACTTCTTCAAATCACACGCAAAGCTGGTGCTGGTGGTGCCGTCAATGGCGGCGCGGGCGCGATCACTCAGCATCACCATGGCGCAGCAGGGCGAGCCGCTCCAGCCTTTTTGCGGCGCGCTTACCAGCACGTCCACGCCGGTGGCTTCCATGTCCACCCACATGGCGCCGCTGGCAATGCAGTCCAGCACCAGCAAGCCACCCACGGCGTGTACGGCGTCGGCCACCGCGCGCAGGTAGTCGTCGGGAAGGATCATGCCGGCAGAGGTCTCTACGTGCGGGGCAAATACCACGGCGGGTTTCTCGCGGGCAATCGTGGCCACCACTTCGTCAATCGGGCACGGAGTCCACGGCGCTTGTTTGTCGGTGCCCACGCGGCGGGCCTTCAGCACGGTGGACGCGCTGGGAATGCGGCCCATGTCAAAGATTTGCGTCCAGCGGTAGCTGAACCAGCCGTTGCGGATGACCAGTACGTTTTTGTCGGTCGCAAACTGGCGCGCCACGGCTTCCATACCAAAGGTGCCGCTGCCGGGCACCAGCACGGCCGACTTGGCGTGGTACACCTCTTTCAGGATGCTGGAGATATCGCGCATGACACCCTGAAAGCGCTGCGACATGTGGTTGAGCGCGCGGTCGGTGTAGACGACCGAGAACTCCAGCAGTCCATCGGGGTCGATTTGGGGCAATAGTCCGGGCATATGGGTCTCCTGTTGTGTTTCTGAATCAAAGCGGCGGCAAGGGCGCGTGGGCCTTGCGCACATAGTAATAATCTAGCTCGGTGGCTTCTACCAAGACAAACCCGCAGCGCTGGTAGAAGCGGTTGGCATCGCTACCGTGCAGCGCGCCCACGCGCAGCGGCATGTTGGCGGCATCGGCCTCCGCCATCACCTGGGCCATCACGGCAGCGCCGGTGCCACGGCCCTGGGCTGTGGGGTGCAAATACAAGTGATCGAGCAGCCATTCGGTGGCCTGCGGCTTGACGACGACAAAACCCACGCGCGCGCCATCCACCACGATGTGCCGGGTGCGCGCGGGCTCAAAGCTGGCGGCCAGGCGCGCACGCGCACGCTCGGGGTCAAAGCGGCCGATGCGCTCCAGGCTCTCTTGCATGGCGGCAATGCGCAATGCGACCAATGCGTCAAAGTCGCTTTGTTGCGCGGGCTCCAGGCTGTAGGCCGGCTTCACCATGTGTCGATACTCAAGCTGTTGCCCGGCTCGGCCACGCGCCCGGCGGCCAGGCCTTGCAGCAGCCATTGGCGTGTGTCGGCGGGGTCGATAACGGCGTCAATCTCCAGCGTGGTGGCCATTTGAACCGTACTGCCGTTGCCGTACTGCTGGGCCAGCAGTTGGTCAAACAGGGCTTGACGTTCGGGGCCTTCGGGCACGGCTTCCAGCTCTTTCTTGAAGCCCAGCCGCACCGCGCCCTCCAGCCCCATGGCGCCAAACTCGCCCGTGGGCCAGGCCACGGTAGACAGCGGCGCGTGAAAGCCGCCCGCCGTCATGGCCATCGCGCCCAGGCCATAACCCTTGCGCAGCACCACACTCAAAAACGGCACGCGCAAGTGCGCCGCAGCGATGAACATACGGCTGACATGGCGCACCTGCGCGGTGGCTTCGGTGTCGGGCCCCACCATGAAGCCGGGTGTGTCCACCAGGCTGATGAGCGGCAGGCCGTGCGCATTGCACAGTTGCATAAAGCGCGCAGCTTTGTCGGCGGCATCGGCGTCGATAGCGCCACCCAAATGTGCGGGGTTATTGGCCAGCAGGCCCACCGGGCGGCCGCCGATGCGGGCCAGCGCGGTGTGAATGCCGAGACCAAAGCCTGCACGCAAGACCAGCAAGCTGTCCACGTCGGCAATGCCTTCCATCGCCAGGCGGGTGTCGTAGACGCGCAGCCGGTTCTCGGGCACCACATCGCGCAGGGCGTGTGCCGGTGGTGCGGTGAACTCGATGGTGGGGCCGTTAAAGAACGACAGGTAGTGGCGTGCTGCGGCTACTGCTTGTGCTTCGTCGTCTACCAAAATATCAATGACGCCGTTGGCATGCTGCACGCCCGAGGGGCCAATGGCCTCGGGCTTGAAGACGCCCAGGCCGCCGCCCTCCACCATGGCCGGACCGCCCATGCCGATATTGCTGGCGCGGGTGGCAATGACCACATCGCAGCAGCCCAGCAGCGCGGCGTTGCCGGCAAAGCAGCGCCCCGCCGCAATGCCAACCAGCGGCACCTGGCCATTGAGCCGCGCCAGGCTGGCAAAGGTGCCCACATGCAGACCCGCCACGATGGGCATATCCACATCCCCCGGGCGGCCACCGCCGCCTTCGGCAAACAGCACCACGGGCAGTTTGTTTTGCAGGGCCAGGCCCAGCATGCGGTCGGTCTTCTGGTGGTTGCGCATGCCCTGCGTGCCGGCCAGCACCGTAGCGTCGTAAGCCATGACCACGGTAGAGCGACCGTGCACCTGGCCGATGCCGGTGACCATGCCATCAGCGGGTGTGTTTTGAATCAGGTCTTGCTCAGAACGGCGGCTGCGTTGGGCGGCGATGGCCAGTGCGCCGTATTCCATGAAAGTCGGAGTGTCGCTGCCGGGGTCGCACAGGTCGGCCACGTTCTCCCGCGCGGTGCGCAGGCCCTGGGCGTGGCGCTTGGCCACGGCTTCGGGGCGGGCGGCATCGTGGGTGAAGGCCTGGCGCTGGCGCAGACGGGCCAGGTCGGCGCGTTCGCCCGCCTTGGTCTCCGCAGGCTCCAAAACTGCTTTTTCAGGCGGTTTTTTAATCAAATCGGGCTGTGGCCCAGGTATTTCCTGCCTGAGTAGCTCTACTTTTGATAGCAAATCACCTTCCTGCACCATCTCGCCCGCCGCAAAGAAATGGCTTTGCAGCCGCCCGGCACCAGGCGCGCGGACTTCGTGCTCCATCTTCATGGCTTCCAGAATGACGAGCACCTCGCCCGCGGCCACCTCGGCCCCCGGTTGCACCAGCCAGGCCACCACCTGGGCCTGCAAGGGCGCGCGAATCTCACTCATACAAAGCCCCGCACCGGAAAGTCGGCACCACGCTGAATCCAGTTGCTGGGCGCGTAGGCGGTACTGGCATCGGTGGCGTGTAGCGTGTAGGCGTGGCGCGACACGGCCGAGCGGTTGGGCGCGCTGTAGTGCGGCAGCAGGCCATGAAAGACCACCAGCGCGCCGGCTTTTACCTCCAGCGGGATCGCGTTCACATGGCTGGCG
>JANYEE010000034.1 GCA_025363275.1 Burkholderiales bacterium
CAGGGGCCGCCGGGCTCGCAGATCCACAGTACCCGACAGGCCTTGACCAATCAGCGTACCGTCTGGGGTTTTGTACACCACGGCGGAACCGATCAGCTCCGAGGGGAATTGATCGTATTCGACTGCGCGCGAGTCGCTGGAGCTGACCACTTCCCGGCCGTTTAGTAAGGAGCCAGAGAACTCAGGAGATAAGCCGCGAATGGAAATGACGTTCACGCGACCATCGGGCCCGCGTTGGCCGGTGACGCCAGGCAAGCGCGACAAAGCCTCTGCAATGCTGGCATCTGGAAGCTTGCCAAGGTCTTCCGCCGATACGGCTTCAACAATCGAGTCCGAACCGCGTTTCAGGGCAACGCTGTCCTCCAAACTGCGCCGGATACCCGTCACCGCCACCGTATCGAGCTGAGCTGGTGTGGTTTGCGCCTCTGCCATCCCGCTCGCCATGATCAACAGCGCACAGGCTGCCGATACCGGTCGGATCGTAAAGCTGCGTAATGGGGCGCTGCGGCGCTGCGCAAGGGTGTTGGACTGCATTGAGGGTCTCCGGTGAAGAATGAGGTGTCTTGGTGAGGAAAAATAGAAGGGCTTGTCTCTGAAAGCGCTTTCATGATCTTTCAAACCGACATCTGATGTCAACTTAGGACTAACCCTAGGGTGGCAGATTTATGACACCGACGCGACCACTGCTGGGCTTGCGCCCATCTGACCAGGCGTCCGTCTAATCGCCGGCACTGACCTTGCCGATGCCGTCTACCGACTTGCTGATGCGTACGGGCTTGCCGTAGTAGGTGAGCGAACCAATACCGTCCACCTTCGCGCGCAATGATTCTGTAGCGCGCACCTGAACTGAGCCCACCCCCTCCAAACTCACGTCTACGTGCTGGGCATCCACATCACGGGTGTTAATGGAGCCCACGCCTTCGGCCTTGATGATCAAGGTTTGGACTTTACCGTTGGCTTTGAGTAAACCCACACCCCGGTAATTCAACCGAAATCGCTCACCCGACAGATTGTTGAGTTCAGTTTTACCAGCGCCTTCTAGCTGAAACTGACCAAGCTGTTCTACGTTGATTGAAATACGCACTTTGTCTTCATCACGCAAGCGCTCACGATCTGGCGCAGACAAAACGAGCGTGTTGTTGACCACTTTGGTTTCGATGCGGGCCAACGCGGTGTCGCTACCCGACAGCACGACCGATTGCTTCTGTCCTACGTTGACCGTAACGGAAAAAGCGCCTTGGCTGGTGATGGACTGGAACACGGGCACCTCACGTGTTTGCTCCAATGCCATGGCGGATGGGGTGACCATTAACAAACCAGCCGACAAGGCCGCCATGCAAACCGCTAACTGTGTCTTGCGCATTGCTATCTCCTAAAAATCGATGCGATGCGGCGCAGTATGGAGGTACTTGCCCGCCGTATCAACGCCGGTGCGATAGAGCGCGCAATCCGATGGACAGCCTGCTCGGGCACAGCATTGAATGTTTTACCATGGCCTAAAAACTTGACGCCTATGCTCCGCACTCTCACCTCCCAAGCTACTTTACGCCGACCCGTCTGGGTCTCGGCAGACACCCTGAACGTGGCCCCTGATCTGCTGGGCGCGCCGCTTGCGAGCCCGCTGCGCCGGCTTGCCGCAATCGGGCTGGATTTGCTCATGGTCGCCGTACTTTCAGAACTTGATGGCTTTTGGCTGGCTGCAGCGATGGTGGTATTTTTGTACCAGATGCGCACCAGCGAAAGTGGCAAATCCTCAAGGTGGCGCAATGCCTGGATATGGGGCGTTTGCGGGCTGTGCTTGTGGCTGGCGGCAGAGACCGGCTGGCAGGCCTGGACCGCGCGGCAAGCCGCCCCCTACGCCAGCAGTAGCCTGACTACCCCAGTCGCCGCTCACAAGCCAGAACAAAAGTCAGCGCGGAGCGACGACGACCGTATTGCCGCCCTGGAGGATGAATTGGCCGAGGCGCGCAAGCCCGTGCCCTTCCAATGGCAAACCACGCTGCGCAAGTGGTGGGAGAGTACTGGCGTAGGCTTTGGCTGGGCGATTGTGTATTTTTCTCTCATGCCAGCGTGGCTCAATGGCCAGTCACTGGGCAAAAAGCTGCTGGGTTTGCGGGTGGTCGAGCTGACCGGTAAGCCTTTGACAGTGCGCACGTGTTTTAGCCGCTATGGCGGCTATGCCGCGGGCATGGCCACAGGCATGTTTGGTTTTGCGCAAATTTTGTGGGACGCCAACCGCCAATCCATCCAGGACAAAGTAGCCCATACCGTAGTGTTGGACCTGCGTGCTTCCTACCGGGCGATAGAAATCTTAGTAGCGCAAGAAACCCACACTGCACCAGAAAAACCAACTCAATCGGGCTAACGCCTTAGCCGTCATCAATACATTAGCCTTGTGCACGGTGCTAGGCTTGGTCAGCCTGTGGTTTAACAACCAGCAAGAACCTAGTGATGGCAACGATAACGACGCAAGGGAAAGCGCATTTGCAACTGTGCGCAGTGATACATGTTAAAGCCATCCTCGGCGCGCACCGGATCGATTCTGGGCGCCTGCAAGTCACTATCAAGGGCAGCACCGAGTCACTGGTCGTGAACCGGGCATTTACGCACTTGTTTAGAGATTAATCTCAGCTGGTGCGGCGTGGAGTCATCGGGCCGCGGCCTTCGATGTGGCGGAAGTTGATACGGCCTTTGCTCAGGTCGTAAGGCGAGAGTTCCAGCGACACCTTGTCACCCGCCAGGATGCGGATGTGGTTTTTGCGCATCTTACCGGCCGAGTAGGCGATCAACTGGTGACCGTTTTCCAGGGTCACGCGAAAACGGGTGTCGGGCAACACTTCGTTAACGACGCCCATCATTTCAATCAGTTCTTCTTTGGCCATGTGTGGTCTTTCTAAGTTAATCAGTGGGGGCGCGTGCTGGCACGCACCCAGTCAATACCTTGTTCAACGGCATAGCGGGCTGCGGCGTCATGCGAGGCGAATTCAGTGTGGAAACGCATCACGCGATCGGTCGACGCGCTGCCGTGTCCGCTGGCAATAGAAACCTGTGCGGCGAATTGTCCGCTCGGAAGCTGGCTAGGGCAAGCTGCGATACGGTATTTACCCATCGTGATGAGCGTCTGTTGTGTTGTTGTTGTCGTAAAAATCATTAAAAAATACACAGGCGCAGAGCAAATGGCTCGAAGCGCCCCAAGGCTAAAACTGGCATGCCCTCCTGCCAAGTTGCCTATCACATTGAACCAAACCCCAGACCTGTTTCGGCCTGTTACCGGTTTGCGTGCCACAGCAGGGGCGTCGCGATAGATAGGAAAAAACGTTACGCCGTGAGATGGATAACGCAAGCGCTGTTGATGGGCTGGACTGCCCACCTCTCTGCCGGAGGTGGATACGTCAAAGCCATGAAGCGTCAACGCGGTCAGTCGCCAAAAGCGATTTCGTAATGTAACACGGACGCAAGAATCATGCACACGCGCACCTGTTGCACCCAAACGACAGACCACCGCACGCCTGCTCGGCAGTCCGTACCTTGGTGGCGTACTTAACGGAATTCACGGTCCGCATTTTCACGTTTATTGCGCCTTTTCTCCGACTTTTCGTCATCCGAAGGCTTGGCTTGCTGTGGCCCTTGTTGAGGAGCCTGTTGTATTTGTGGTGCGGGCTGGGCAGGTTGGGCGGTAGGCTGCGAAGGCGCGGTGGGGCGCTGATTTTGTACCGGCGCAGTCCAGACGGGCTCGCGGTTAAAGATGGGAACGGGGGGCCGGTTTTGCGCTGGCTGGGGTTGTGGTTGCGCCTGGGCAGGTACAAAGATGTTGTTTTGCGTGATCACGGGGGTGGGCCGCGGCACCGGCTGGACTGGTTCGCGGTTGCGTTGATCGCGCTCGTTGTCCCGGTTGTCGCGGTAATCCCGGTTGTTGACCTGCGGTGGCAGCGCCGGCTGGACGGGCAGCGCTGCCGACGGTTGCACATAGCGCTGCCCATCGCGTGGGCCCTCCTCGCGGCTGCCATTTCTGATCTCACTTCCACCTTCATTGCGGCTCCAAGGGCGCTGTGGATGGGCCGGTGCTGGACCCGTTGGTGGTACGGGGCGATACGGTTGCGGGCCTGCGTCACCGCGTAGCGTGGGCGGCTTATTTAGGTCGTTGTGATCACCACGGTCATGGTGCGTAGCATCGGCGGCAACTCGGTCCCAGCGGAACCGCTCGGTGTACTGCGGGCTGTGCGGATAGGCGGGGACATAGCTCTGTCGCGGAGCCAGCGGTGCCCAACCCGTCTGGGGCGGCCTGCGGGTGCCGCCAATCGTGATGCCGACCGAAACCTGCGGACCTCCCACCCAGGCCACCAAAGCGGGCGAGTAAGCCGGGCGGGGCTCAAAGCGGCCCGGCGCCCAGGCCCAGTAACCCCGGTGCTGGATCCAGCGCCCATAGTGAAAGGGCGCAAAGCCCCAGGGCGCGTTGTCTACCCAGCTCCAGCCCCACTGGCGGGTCCAGACCCAGCGGCCATCGCGGTAGGGTTCCCAGCCCGCGGCTACGCGGGTAGGTATCCAGACGTTGCCGTATTCGGCGGCCACTTCCCAGCTGCCATTGCGGTTCAGGTCTTCGGCGCCAGTCATCTCGGGGGACACGTAGGGCGCGTCGTTACCCCATGCCAACCCACTCTCGGCCTGGTCTTGGGCCAAAAACCAGGCGCTGAATTTATCGCGACTGATCGGCTGGCGCTCGATGCGGGGAGATTGCGCCCACCAAAACTCAGCCTGCTCGCCCTCGCGCAGCCAAGCGCGCTGCACAGGCGCGCCGGGGTCCGAGTCGAACTGGGCGCGGCCCTGCAACACCGCCAGACGGCTACCGCGGTCGAGCTGGTCGATGCGAAACAGTCCCTCCATCTCGGGGCTGATGACGCCTTCGCGGGTTTGTATGCGGGTCTCTTGGGCGGTTTGCGCTGTGCGCACGCGCAAAGCCAGGTCGCCAGTCATCACGCGCAACACGGTGGCCGCATCATCCATTTGCAGAACTTCCACATCGCTTTCTTCGTCTAGCCACACGGTGCTGGAGCCTATGCGCACCGTCACGCGGGAGCGAGTGTCGGTACGCATCTGATCACCCTGACCCACCGACTGGTTGCGCACCACGCGCACCCAGGCTTTGGTTTCGGGGTCAAACAGCCAAGCCGTGCCGCTCACTTCGGCAATGCGGCCTGCACGGGCGGGCGGGTCGGCCCAGGCGGCGCCGCTTACGGTCAGCAAAGCACCACACGCCACGCTGCATGCAAGTGCATGGCGCCAGGACGTGAGGAAGCGAAAGGCGTTGCGAAATAGTTTCATGGTTCAACCATAACGCGTGGCCCCCGCCAGGCGCCGACACCTTTCCATGCTGCAACGCACCAGCTTTACGTCTGAGAAACTTTGAAACATCCTGCTGGAGTGTGTTTCTTCATCAAATACGGCCATGGCCTTAGTAGAACCTGCCTATACAGCTATTAATTTCGTAGCATTAAATGTAAAACGCCCTGCCGGAATTCCGGCAGGGCGTTGACATCTAGCGCAAATGCTTAGAAGTTGAAACGGATACCCAGGCCGAAGGCGTTCGGCTTACTGCCAGTCGCTGCGGCAACCGGGAAGTTGTCTGCCGCTGCAAACGAACCTTTTGCATCGGCCTTGTTATCCAGGTTAGAGTAATAGCTGTACAGGGTGACTTGCTTATCCAAGGCGTAATCCACCTGAAGGGTCGACGCGCTCAGTCCGTCGTCCTTGCCAGCAGCGCCGGAAGAGCTGGACTGGCCAAAGGCGGCTTTCAACACCACAGGACCCATAGCGTAAGAGCCGGTCAACAGGTAATTGTCGGTCTTGCGGCCATTCACGGGGCCGGCGTTGTTGTCGATGTTGCTGTACGCAGCGCCCACCGAGATGTTGCCCATTTTCACGCCACCCGTGACTTTGACACCGGTCATGGAGCCACCATTGGCACTGAAGTTCAATTGGTTTTCGTAGGCCACACCGAAGTTGTAGGTGCCGTCATTGAATTCCAAAGACCCGCCATGCACCGCCTTGTTGTTGGTAGCGGTCTGTGCTTCGTCTGGCGAGAAAGCCAGCTTGGCCACGACATTCATGTATTTAGGGCTGGTGTACAGGACCATATTGGTCTTGCGGGTGTGCACGTTGTTGAACAATACGCCGGCGGGTACGCCATTGATGCCAGTGCGAGAAGCCTTGCCATGGATCACCAGTTCCATCAAATCGCCTTCACCCCAGGTCTGGCTGGCA
>JANYEE010000056.1 GCA_025363275.1 Burkholderiales bacterium
CCCATCACAGCGCCTTCCACACTGCCCACATTCAAACCGGTGTAAATCCAGTCGCCAGCAATCACCAAATTACTGAAGCCGGTGTCCCAGGCTTTCAGGCGTGCGGCCGTGCTGCCGGGGGGCGATGTGACATAGCTTTCGGTGGGATCGATATTGGCGCGCCAGAACTGCTGGTTGAAACGCTGGACGCCAAATGTTTGTGTTCCCGCATCGGTGTGTAAAACGCTGAAGTCCAGACCCACAGGGTCGCCGGGTGGGTTAATCACATTGGTGGTAGCCAGTGGCAATAAAGGTCCCATGCTGGCTTGCAGGTACTGCACACACTGCGCTTGCACACGCGCGTAGGCGCGCGCGGGGTAGCCAGTATCGGTGAAGGGTGGTGGGGCCTCATACTCCGCCATGGCGCCGCTGAAGTACCACAGAGACTTCGGTGTGGCATCGACAGGCCAGTCTTCCCACTGCAGTAAATGGGTGAAGTCCACCTGCCCATCCAACGGGTTCAAATAGGTTGCGCCGATCACGGTATCGGTCGGGTTTTGGAAGGGGATATCCCAGCCCAATTCCGTAGTGGTACGGTTCATCCACAACTGCATGGTTTGAGTTTGCACCGTGGTAACTTTGTCCACCATAGTTTGCCAGGGTGCTTGCGCCGCCAGTAATTCCTGGCATATATACGGTACTGCACCAATGGAGATCGCAAACATCAATTGATCAAAATCCTGAGCTGCCAGCAATTGGCGTTGCGCCACCGGCTGCCAGCCATTCCAGTAGGACTCTAAATCCACTTTGCCAGCTTCCAGTGCATCGCCTTGCACAAGCTGCTCATAGCGTGGCGCGCCAGGCCAAGAGGGCAAGCCTTTCACGCTGATCAGTGGTGCATACGGCGTAGGTGTTTGTTTCAAAGTGGCTTGTACTGCAAAATTCACCGCAGCTACCGCGGATTGGTCAGCCGTCAAAGTTAGCGACTCTACTTTGTGAAAGAACTCAAATTTCACACCGCGCTTTTGCAGCACCTCGTACAGGGGCGCTATGACCGTTTCGCCAGTGCCAGCCTCAAACAGCCAGGCAAATGCGCCCATGTAGGCGAAGCTGCGCAGGGTCCAGTGCAGATAGCACCCTGCGCCCATAAGCGCGGTGCGGGCGGTGTCACCCTTGGGGTACTGGTAGGACAAATTGACGGTGTTGAGCGCCATCGGGCTGGATGCCACCATGACCGAAGCGCCGTGGCGTATGAGCCAATCGCTGAAATTCTCGGCGTCTAATGGATCGAAGCCTTTGGTAGCCACCTCGTCTCTGATGCAGCCGCGAATAATGGCTAGTAGAAACTCGGCTACGATCAACAGACGACGCAGCTCGGTATTGCCTTCGACCAGTTTTTCTGCAGCGTCACGCACCCAAATCCACGCTGCGTCCAGTGCGATCCACAGCGCCGAGCCCACCTCTTGCAATGCCACGGATTCGGACTGCATTACTTTCAGCACACCCGCGACTAGGGCTCGGCCCAAAAGCCATTCTGCAGATTTCACAGGCCCCAGGTCCGAAAAAGACTGGGCATGGTGGTCGAGCAGGACGTCCAGCACTTCGGCAGTCGCGCTTACCCAGTGCGCCACCGATTGCAGTTTTTCTAGTGACGCCAGGTCACCAGGAATTAAGTTATTGCGGGGCGACGTAAACGGCCAGCGCGTCATCTTGCCGTCGATGTACTCCCACATCAGCACAAAACTTTCAGGCTTGAAGGCTTCTTCAAACGTTGCCAGTGGCTGTCCCGGTTGGCGGTCCAGTGCGGCGTAGCATTGGCGCATCAAGGGCAGAGCGTTGTAGTAGCTGCCCAGAAACCCATGAATGCCGTGTTCTTCAATACGCTGGTGGGCGCCCCTCGCCGTGGCGCATTTGCCACCCAGGCGCCAGCCCATTTGGTACAGCGTGATGTCGAAGTGGCTTTGCCAGTTGGGCTGGTTGCTAAGTTCAAAGGCGGTGGTGAGGGCTGAAATGCCTCCACCCAAAATGGCGATTTTTTGCGTCGGTGGTGTGGTTGGAGCTGCGCTGTGAAGTGGGGAGGAGACGGACACAAACAACTTTCAGGTAATTGCATCAGCGTCATGCCGATGCGACCCTAAAAGTTTAAGCCTCCCACCCCGCATTCGTGAGGGCTAACAAAAACTTTTCGCGGTGGGCAGCGTGTACGAACGGGTGCCCGAAATGGAATGACTGCAAGTCGTAGCCGCGCCCGCTCAAAGCTTTGGCGAGGCTGTCGCGTCCGCCAGCATCATCGCCCGCGGCATTCAGGCAGGCGGCCAGCAGGAGGTGGTTGAAGTACCAGTCTGGACGTTTGGCCGTGGCTTCACGTGCATAACGCACGGCGTCGGCATAACGTTCTTCAATAAAGCAGGCAATCGCGCGGCTACGAATCCACAAACTCAAGTGCGGGTCGTGTGGGCTGGCATCGATGGCCTGGAGGATGAATTCTTCGGCCTCATCGGTGCGACCGGAAAACACCAGCAGACGTCCAAGCTCTCCCGCAGCGGCAGCGGCTTGCGGGTAAAGGCCCAAAGCGCATTCCAACTCTGCAATGGCTGCAGCCATCTGGCCTGCGCAGGAGAGCGCCGTACCCAGCGTGAAGTGCGCAAAGGCATCGCGCTCATCATTGCGTACCGCGACAAGAGCCAAGCGGTTGGCTTCGGCCACCACCGCGCGCGGGTCTTCGGCCCAGGCGCCCCAGAGCTTGGCCAGGTTGGTGAAGGCTAGTAGCGACAGGCTGGGGGAGTCGTTGGGTTTGAGTTCCAAAGCCTGGTGCAAGTAGGCCTGCGCTTTCAGAATATGTTCGGGCGTGGTGCGCCAGAAATGCCAACGTGCGCGCATCAGCAAATCCCAATGTTGCAGGTCTTGCGGCGCAACTTCAGACGATAGGCGCTCCTCGCGGTGCAGGTAGACCGGCTCTATGGCGCTGACGATATGGTTGGATATTTCCGCCTGCATCGCAAACATGTCTGCCAGTGGGCGATCATAGCGGTCAGACCACAGGGTTTCCCTGCTTTGCGTGTCGATCAGCTCGGCGGTCATGCGCAGCGTGTTTCCAGCTTTGCGCACGCTGCCTTGTACCAAGTAGCGGGCGCCCAAGGCCAGCCCAAGGGTTTCGTTATCCAGCGGCGAATTGCGGTGAGTGAATGACGAGTTGCGTGAAACGACCAGCAACCAGGGTGAACGGGTCAGTTGGCTGATGATGTCCTCGGCCAGTCCGTCCGAAAAATATTCCTGATCTGGGTCGTGGTTCAGGTTGACGAATGGCAGCACCGCAATGGTGCGTCGATTGCTAAGTGCATCCGATGGGCGGTTGTTGCTGACGACAGCGACCAGTTGAGCCTGCGCCGCGCCGGTACGCGCAGCGTTCGGTATTTGCGCACATGGGGCCGCGGCAATGCGCAAAGTAAACCGGTAGCCACGGCCAGGAACGGTGGCGATGGTATCCGCCCCCAGGATGCGGCGCAGGCTGGAGACATGCACCTGCAAATTGTTTTCCTCGACGACCAAACCAGGCCATACCGAGTCCAGCAAATGCTGCTTGGTCACCAATTGTCCAGCATTCTCGACCAGAACACACAACACATCAAAAGCTCTGGCCCCAACCAAGACGGCTTGTCCGTCACGTATCAGGCGCCGTTCGTGTTGTTGCAGCACAAACGCGCCAAATGTACTGTCTGCATTCACAGGTACAGGGACTTGAATCAGCGTCACGGGGTTGTGAGTCTCGCGGTAGGGAAGGGGCACTGGCAACAACAGCCTGTTTTCAGACCGCCCATTGCGCTCAAGCCATTCTAAGCTGCCGAATTCAGAACTTTTAAGGTCAGTTTGAGGACTTTTTAGGTAGTGACCGGCAAACTTCTCGCTAAGCAAGTTTTACGAAATAAGGTCGCATCCATGCACGAAGTCCAATCCCCCATGCTGTCACGCACAGAGAGCCCACCCCATTTGTCAGTGGTACCGAGCCCCGTGAATTCCCGCCCGCAAGAGTTGTATGAACAACCGAACGCAGGCGATGTTCCCAGGTTTCGGCAGACGATTGTGGTGAGTAATCGCCAAGGAAGGGAAGAAGCTTTCACCATCGGCCCGGACGGGCTGGTGTGGAGCTTCTTCCCCGACGCGGCGGACGAGCCGGGACTCTCGGGTTACCGTCTGGTGAGTATGCGCATGCCGGCTGACCATTTAACCGTTGGGCGTGATACCCATGGAAGCTTGGTTGTGATTGCTGTTAAGGGTTTACAAGTGCGCTACCGGGTAGAGAACTTGCCGCAAAAAAGCGATCAAGCTCTGATGGCTCCGCCACGCTGGTCGGGCATCGAGTACGCACCGCTTCCTTCAATCACCGGAGCCGTTTGCGTCCAGCGGGTCTACACCCAGGAGGACTTTGGCGGTTTGCGCGTGGCAGCGATTGTGGACTTGGACGCTCCTGTGAGTGGAAGCTCTTGCGCTTTGGCGTACTGTGACTGGAACGAGAGCGGACCCAATGTATTCAAAACGGTTCCAGCCTTGGCCAAGCGTGCCTGATTACGCACTGCCTTAGCCTCTGTATTGAACTCGGGCGCTTGGTGAGCGCACCGTAGCAGTTCCGGTGACCAACCGTTAAGATGTGATCTATCAGTAGGTGATCACGTCGTCTGGATTGGACTTGCCATGCAACTCTTGCGTTTATCGGCTGCACTTTTTTTAGCTTGTGGTCTTATGGCTTGCGGCCAATCCAGCGGCCCCAGCGTGACCAATAGCGCCCCGGGCCTGGCGCCATCGCAGCCCATGGCTTCGGCTAAAAAAGAGATTGGTCTGGTGATGAAAACGCTGACCAATCCGTTCTTTGTCGAGATGGAAAGGGGTGCGCGCCGCGCCGAGGCTGAGTTGGGGATTGCGTTGAAGGTCAAAACGGCGGCCCAAGAGACTTCGATTGAGCAGCAAATCCAACTGGTCGACGACCTGATTGCAGCCAAAGTGGCCGCCATTGTGATTGCTCCGGGTGATTCACAGAGATTGATTCCCAGTCTGAAAAAAGCGATTAGTGTGGGTATTCAAGTGGTGAATATTGACAACCGCCTCGATCCAGAAGCTTTGAAGCAGGCGGATATGGCCCCTATTCCTTTTGTCGGGGTAGACAATGACGGCGGCGCTTACAAGGCTGGCAAGTTTCTGATTGAGGGTATCAACACGCCGACCGAAGCCGCGTTTCTAGAAGGAATCCGCAGTGCCGATAACGCCCACCAGCGATCCCAGGGAGCCCGCCGTGCCCTGGCCGAGAACAGATTCGTCAAACTGGTTGCCTCGGAAGCCGCTAACTGGGAAATTAATGTCGCTTACGACGTTACCAAGTCAATCTTCGCCAAGCATCCGCAGGTCAAACTTATCTTTGCAGCCAACGACATGATGGCTCTGGGGGCGGTCAAGTACCTGCAGGAAAGCGGCAAGAAAAACGTGAAGGTGGTGGGCTACGACGCGCTGGATGAGGCCTTGGCCGAAATCAAGAGCGGCCGCATGGCGGCCACGGTGGATCAGCAAGCGGCTGAGCAGGGTTACCAGGGCGTCGCTCTTGCGGTAAAGATGCTGCGGGGGGCACCGGTTCCCTCTTTGACAACTATCGATACACGGCTGGTAACTGCCGCGGGCATTCGGTAGTGTTGAGCCCGCGCTTCTAACGGCAGGGTGTTTGTGGCCAAGCGCTTCAACATCACCGCCAAGATGCTGGGCTACCTGCTGGCCGCCAGCATTTTGCCTTTGGTGTTGCTCGGCGTTACGGCTTTTACTATTTCCAAGGGCATTGTTATTGCCCAGGCGGAAGCAGAAAACGCCCGCTTGGTCGGGAGCTTTTCTGCTTACCTGCGTTTGTATAACGATCAGGTTGAAGACATCGCGGCCAATGTCGCGGGTAACGCCGCCATCGGTCAAGCGCTACGGCGTGCCGATGCCAAGACTGCCAGTGGATTTGAGAATCTGGAAACGCGGGCACAGATGGGCTACATCCTTAACAGCTACGTCCGGGTGCGTGGTTTGGTGTCCATTGACCTCTTTTCCCTGCGGGGTGAGCACTTTCATGTTGGCGAGACATTGGCAGTTGACAGTGTTCCCAAAGAACGGGCAACGGCGTTGCTCAAGGAAGCTGTAGTAGCTAAGGCGCCCACCCGCTGGCGCGGCATTGACGACAACCTGAACCGCAGCTCTCAGCAAAAGCAGGTCATCAGCGTGGTACGCGCTATCCAGCATTTTTCGCCTTTGACGGGAAAATCCGACGTAGTGGGATTGTTGGTGATTAGCCTTAATGACGAGATCACGCGCAGCTTTCTCGAAGGCGTAGCTCTGGCGCCCGGTACCCAGTTGCTGCAGCTCGATCGCAACGGCAGTATTGCGCTGCATTCCGATGGTCAGCAGTTTGGGCGCCCGATGACGCCTGCACTATTGCAGTTGATCCGCTCAAGCCCTGCGGTGCCCCAGCTCACCCTGGACGGTGAGGACATGCTGATGAATGTGACTCCCTACGATGACCAAGAGCGCGTGGTGGTGGTGCTCAGTCCCCGTCGGCTGCTGACTGAAAAAGTGAACCAACTGGCGTTAGCCACTGCCTTACTGGTCGGTTTGGGTTTGTTTATTATTCTGGCCGTCGTGTGGCACTTTGAACGCACGATGGTGCAACCCATTCGTGCAGTATCGGGCGGATTTGGACGTATCAAGCTTCAGCCCGATCGGGAGTACCACGCGCTGCCGGTGCGGGGTACACAAGACGAGATTGGACAATTGGTGCAGGGCTATAACGAGCACCTGCTGGCCCTGCAATTACAGCGCGACGCGACCGACAGCTTGCAGCGATCGCAGACCGTGCTGCGGGAGACGGAGACCCAACTGCGTGATAGCGAAGCCAGTGTTCGCGCGATCCTGGACGAGATGCCCGTGGGTGTATTTTTAGTCAATACCCAAGACCAGATTTTTCTGCGTAATCGCCACTTTATAAAGATGTTTGGCTACTCGGAGACGGAAGTACCAAATCTGGCCACTTGGTGGAAGATTGCCCATCCGGACCCCCAACACCGACGTGCGGCCCAGCAGGCCCTGAACGCAAGCCGCCACACCACACCTGACGGGCGCATTGCCTGGTCACCGCGGATTTACACCATGGACTGCAAAAACGGCGAAATCCTGCACGTCGAGGTGGCTGGGGTCAGCACAGCCTCTGGGTATATTTGTACCTTTGTGGACTACACAGAGCACCAGCAGCACCAGGCGCAACTGGAGTCAGCGAAGCGACAGGCCGAGCTGGCTAACCAAGCCAAGAGTGATTTTTTGGCCACGATGAGCCATGAAATTCGAACGCCAATGAACGGTATTTTGGGCATGTTGAAGCTGCTGGAGCACACGGAGCTCGATGCCCGCCAGCAGGATTACGCCCACAAAGCCCAGGCCGCAACCCGGGCGTTGCTGGGCATCATCAATGACATCCTGGACTTTTCCAAGGTCGAAGCCGGCAAGATGAGCTTGGACATTGAGGTTTTTTCTTTGAGTCAGGTGATGCGCGATCTGTCCGCGCTGCTGACTGCCAGCTCCAACCAGCGCGCGGTAGAGGTGTTGTTTGATGTGGCCGCAGGTGTGCCTGAGCGCTTGCTCGGTGATGCCATGCGCTTGGGTCAGGTGTTGCTCAACTTGTCGTCGAATGCAATCAAATTTACTGAGCGCGGTGAGGTCGTGGTCCGAATCCGAGTGCTGGAGCGGGAGGCAACCGAAGTCAAACTGGAGTTCTCGGTGTCCGACACAGGCATTGGAATTGCAGCGGCTAAGCTGGCTTATATTTTTGAGGGCTTTAGCCAGGCCGAGTCTTCCACCACCCGACGTTATGGCGGTACAGGTTTGGGCCTGGCGATCAGCAAGCGCTTAGTTGCGCTGATGGGTGCCGAGTTGCAGGTCAGCAGCACCTTGGGACAGGGTAGCCGCTTCTTTTTTGTGGCAAATATGCCTGTGGCCCCCGTATTTAATGCCGCAGATGCTACTAATATCGTAGCAATTGCAGACGGTACGCCTGGGGCAAAAAACTCTCGGGTGCTGATTGTGGACGACAACCCCATGGCGCGCGACATATTGCAAAGCTTGTGCGAGTCCCTGGGCTGGCGCTGTGATGTGGTGGCCAGTGGAGAGGAGGCTCTGGACCAACTGATCCAGCCTTTAACACAGGCTTATCACATTGTTCTGGTGGATGCCCGCATGCCCGTCATGGATGGCTGGGAGACCGCGCGGCGTATTCGGCAGCTGGGCTTTCCGGGCCCCTTGCCGCGGATTCTGATGGTCAGCGCTTTGGGGCGGCAGGAACTGGGCGTCATATCGCAACGGGAATCCCAACTGGTAGACGCCTACTTGGTAAAGCCGGTCACTGCGTCCATGCTGGCAGAGGCCGTGGTGCAGGCCAATGCGGGGCGGTCGGCAACACAGGCCCCTCCTCGTGCCGCCCCTATTCAGCGGCTGGCAGGTCTGCGCCTGCTGGTCGTTGAAGACAACCTACTCAACCAGCAAATTGCGCGGGAGCTATTGACCCGCCAGGGTGCCGCCGTGCAGGTGGCCAGTGGCGGTCTGCCGGGTGTGCAAGATGCGCTTGATGCCGATCCGCCGTTCGACGCGGTGCTGATGGATGTGCAAATGCCAGATATCGACGGCATGGAGGCCACGCGGCGCATCCGTGCGCATAGTCGATTGCAGGCCATGCCCATCATCGCCATGACCGCTAATGTCATGGAGGCCGATAAAGCCCAATGCCGTGCCGCCGGAATGGTGGATCACATCAGCAAACCGGTAGATTTGGAGCAATTGATTGCAAGCTTGCTGCGCCACACCGGGCGCGCCCACGCGCGGTCTTTTGGTGGCGTTGCATCGTCCCCGCCTGCAAACCCGCCTCACGATCTTGGTGGCGGTTGGATTGATTTGGACCGTGCTGTTGCCCGCATGGGCGCGAGCTGGGAGCTCTACGACCAGGTCGCCAGTGCATTCCACCGCGATGCGCAGCAGCAGTTGGACACCTTGTCCGCTGCGGTGCAGAGCGGCGATTGGGCGGATGCTGCGCGTCATGCCCATACGCTCAAGGGTTTGGCGGGCACGGTAGGGGCTGTGGCTTTGGCCGAGAGCGCTGCCGCGGCAGAAGTGCAATGCAAGGCGGCTGTGCGGGGAGACTTCATACCTGACGGTACCGTGGCTGCCGTGCTGTCTGTGCTAAATCACAACTTGCAACAAACGCTGGCCGCTTTGCAGGTACTGCTGCCGCACCCACCCGCCCAGG
>JANYEE010000060.1 GCA_025363275.1 Burkholderiales bacterium
GTCAGCAGCGCACCGCCCAGCAGGGCCCACAGCTGCGCGTTGCGAGTGATGCTGGGGAACGAGGGACCCACGGTTGCAGCACCGGCAGCCCCGGTACTGCGCGCCTGGCGCAGGTGATCCACCCACACCAGCACGGCCAGCGTGGCACCGGCGGCGGCCAGCAGCAGTGCCTTGTCGGTCAGCGGCCACTGCAGTTGGTAATAGAAAGCGCCCAGTATCCAAGCGGCTGCCAGCGCGCAGGCGCAAGCCAAGCGCCACTGGTGCGCCAACGCCACCACCATAAGCGCCAGAAGCGTAGCGCCCAGCGCGGGCATACACCACGCCAGCACGGCCAGCACCGCTGCCACGGATAAGGCCAACACGCTGCGCAGCGCAGGCCAGGCGCGCGCGCCCAAAGCCATGGCTGCCAGCACCAGAGCGGCTGATAGCCATTGCAGGCCGCTGCCAAAGACGCTGCGCTCGGCGTGGCCGTGCAGCTCAGTCACCAGGCCACCCAATTCATGGGAGCCCACGGCTCCCGCCACCAAAAAGCTGGTGCCACTGGTCCAGGCCAGTGCGGCCACCGTTGCCAGCAGCCAGCCGCTCGCCAGGGGCGCTATCAAGGCTTGCAGCACGGCGCTGGGGCGCGGCGCATGCACTGGGTATTGCATGGCCAGCAGCCACACCGCCAGAAGGCCATGTAAGACCCAGAGCATACGCACCATGCTGCTGCCCCAGCTGGACTCTGGCACCAGCGCCACACCTAGCAAGCTAGCGGCCAATGCACCCAGCAGCACACGCAGCCAGGCTTGTGGAATGGCTGCCGCCAGCGCCAGCACCACTGCCAGCAGCAACAGCGCGCCACCCACTGGGCCAAGGTCTGACATCACGCCCATGGTGAGCGTGGCGCCACCCACCAGCAGTGCCGGGATGGCCAATTGCTCCACAAACAAAGGGAGGTCCTTGGCGCGCAAGACGATCACCGCTGCACTAAGTACCAAGACGCCAACGAGGTAAGGACCTACACCGTGGAGCAAGGTATCGCCCAGCAGCATGCCCACAGCGATCATGAGAGGAACAGCAGCAAACCACGCGCCCAGCGCAGTGAGCAAGATAACCGGCCAGGGGCGGGGTACGGTGGTGGTGGTGGTGCTCATGCGGCTTCTCCGGTAGCTGGTGTGGCTGCCGCATGGCGGCGCGCCAGGTGCAGAATGCCGCTCACCGTACTGGCCAGCAGACCCGCAGCGATCAAGCCCATCAGCATCAGCTTGCCCACCCAATCGCCGCCGCCGTTGTCAAACAGCACACGCGCCACGCCCACGGCTAGCAGGGCAATCACACCCAGCGCCACGGCGCTGATGGCAAAGATGTCAAACCATGCGCGTGTATTCAGCAGCGCCAAGCCCACCGCAAACACCAATAGCCCCAGCACATACTGGGCTTGCACCGGCTTATGGAACAAGCCGCCGATAGCGGTGAGCGTGATAGCCGCCACGGTGAGCGTGACGGCGGTGCGAAAACTCCAGACGCCCGCGCCAGTGACGCGGCTGGTGGCGGGGCTGAGCACTGCCACCAGCGCCAAGCCAGCCGTCCAGGCCGCCAGGTGTACGCGCAGTTGATCGGCCTCGACCCCCCAGCGGTGGCCGCTGTAGGTGTGGGTCCATAGAGATATGGCTGTTACCACCACCAAGGCCCAGGGTGCCCACAGCACATCCGAGCGTGCCCCCCAGCAAAGCGGCAGCGCCAGTACGGCCCACAGTGCAAACAGTTGCCAGGGGTCAGCCCCTGTTTGGTAAGTTTGGCCAAAGTAGGCAAACAGCGCACCAACGCCAAGCAGCGCCAGCAAACCCAGTGGCGCGCGCGCGGCGGGCTTGAGCGCAGCGCCTACCCCCATCACCAGCACCAGGCCCTGCAGCAGGGCAAAGTGGCCCACTCGCCCCATCGAGGCCCAGTTGGCCGCAATCCACATCACCACGCCCAGGCCGCCCAGAGCGGCGGCCAGCACGGCCACACCACGGGGTAGCCCCACGGGCAATGTGCTGGGCTGGGGCAGGGCGTTGGGGTTCAGTTGCATGGTCGGGTCTTCTCTCAGGAGATTAAGGTTTACAACACGCCTCCAGCCACAGCCAGGCCGGCAGCCACACCGCCAAAGCGGTTGCCTTCGACCAATGTGGCCTGGGGCATGGCTTGGCGCAGGGTTTCAATCAGGGGGCGCAGGGCCGACGAGCCGCCGGTGAGGTAGACCACATCCACCGCCTCCAAGCCCGCAGCCGTCACGCAGTTTTGCGCGCATTCCACCACTTGGGCGAGCGACGGGTGCAGGGCTTGCTCCATGCCGATGGCGTCAATCGTCGGGGCCAGATCGGGGTCCAAAAACGCCAGGTTTACCGCTGCGCTTTCACCGCTAACCGAGCAGGCAATCTTGGCCGCCTCTACTTGGCTCAGCATGCGGTGGCCGTGCTGCTCTTCCAGCGCGTGCATCAGGCGGGTGTGCAGCGCTGGGTCGGTGTAGTCGGTCCACAGCTCTTTTGCGAAGTGCAGGGCTTTGCGGGTGTAAGACTGGTGAATCAAGTGCCAGGTGCTCAGGTTAAAAAACACGCCATGGGGCACGGGGCGGCCACCGGTGCCTATGTGCCGGTAGCCCAGCAGGGGCATCACGGTGCTCAGGTCCAGCAGGCGGTCAAAGTCGGTGCCGCCAATGTGCACGCCGGTGGTGGCCAAGATGTCCTTAGTGCGGTCGCTAAGCATGCTACGCGCGGGGTTTAGGCGGATCACCGTGAAGTCGGAAGTACCCCCGCCAATGTCCACTACCAGCGCGGTAGTTTCTTGCGTGATGCGCTGCTCATAGTCCAGCGCGGCGGCAATGGGTTCGAGCTGGTAGCTGATATGGGAAAAGCCTGCCTCGGCAGCAGCGCGGCCCAGGGTTTCTTGTGCCAGCAGGTCGCGCTCCGGGCTGTCGTCCACAAAGTGCACCGGCCGGCCCAATACGGCGTGTGTCAGGGGCTGGCCCACATGCGCCTCGCAGCGGCGCTTCAGTTCTTTGAAGAACAGCACCACGATGTCAAAGAAGCGAATCGTGCGGTCGCCCACGGCGGTGTACTCGTCCATCAGGCCGCTGCCCAGCAGGCTTTTTAAGGAGCGCAGCAAGCGGCCTTCCGTGCCACTCAAATACGCCTGCATGGCCGCGCTGCCATACAAGACGCTGTGGGTTTCCATTGAAAAGAACAAGGCGGTCGGCATCTCACTGCGCGCGCCATCCAGGGGAATAACTTGCAGC
Organism: Burkholderiales bacterium; assembly: GCA_025363275.1. Lineage (GTDB taxonomy): Bacteria > Pseudomonadota > Gammaproteobacteria > Burkholderiales > Burkholderiaceae_C > Allorhodoferax. The sequence continues at coordinate 3,257 of JANYEE010000060.1, forward strand.
CTGCCATCGGCCCCCATCAGCGCGGCGGCCGAGTTGGAGGTGCCGAAGTCGATGCCTAGAACTAAAGGTTTAACTACCGATTCACTCACGCGGGTTTGCCCAATACTTGTTTCAGGAAGGCGGCAATGTCGGCGATCTCTTGCGGGTGCACGCTGTGCGGCATGGGGTAGGTGTGCCACTGCACGGTGTGGCCCAGGGCTTGTAGGGCATCACGCGAATCTTCACCGCGCTTCAGTATTACAACCGGGTCTTGCGTGCCGTGCGCCATGAAGACCGGCGTTTTGGCATTGGCCGTGTGGCGCTCGGCCGCAAACTGACTGGCCAATGGCAGGTAGCCCGACAAGGCCATGATGCCCGCCAAGCGGTGCGGCAGGCGCAGACCGGTGTGCAGTGCCATGGCGCAGCCTTGGCTGAAGCCCGCCAGCACGATGCGCTCGTAAGGAATGCCGCGCGCCACCTCTTGCTCTATCAGCGCGACGATGGCTTTTTCGGATTTCTGAATGCCTACGGCGTCTTGCCGGTCGACCAAGTTGGCACCCAGGATGTCGTACCAGGCCGGCATCATGTAGCCGCCGTTGATGGTGACCGGCATGCTGGGCGCATGCGGAAAGATAAAGCGAATCGGCGGGCAGCCGCGCAAGTCCAGCTGGGGGACTATGGAAGCAAAGTCATTGCCATCGGCCCCCAGGCCATGCAGCCAGATGACGGAGCACAGGGGCAGGGGGGCGGATTCGAGTTCGATGCGGGGAAGAAGTGCGGGGGTTGAAGTAGTCATGGACAAGTGCCGTTCAGGATGGATTTTCCAAAACGCCAATTGTCCATGATGCTCCGCCCTGCGGGCTAGCGCGGTCTGAGCCGCGCGCTGTGACTTATTTCAGCGAGGAGTAATTCAACGGTACCCAGGTGTAGCCCTTGCCGCCAGGGCCGGAGCGCAGGTGCCCCAGTCCGGGGAAGGCAATGTGCGTCACGCCGACCATGTAACCCTCTTTGGCGGCGTCAGCAAAGGCCTTCTTGCGGGCGGCCTCGGCTTGCTTGTTGTTGGAGTCAAACTGGATGGTCACGCTGGGGTTGTCAAACTGCACCGCAGCCACGTGCATCAGGTCGCCCCACAGCATCAGCTTCTCGCCCTTGCTCTCTACAGCGTACACGGTGTGGCCAGGGGTGTGGCCGTAGGCAGGGATGGCGCGCACGCCGGGCACCAGCTCGGTCGGTCCTGAGAAGGTCTTGAGCTTGCCTGCCGCTACATAGGGGTTGGCTGACGCCATGGCGCCCTGGAAAAAGCCCTTGGCACCCTCAGGCGCGGCCTTCAGGTTGGCTTCGCTCAGCCAGTAGTCGGTGTCGGCCTTGTCAATGCGCAGCGTGGCGTTGGGGAATGCCAAGGCTGTTTTGTCCATCAGGCCGCCCACGTGGTCGGCGTGCATGTGGGTGATGTAGACCTCGTCAATCTGCTCGGCCTTGTAGCCCGCGGCCTGCAGATTGCTCAGGAAGTTACCCAGCGTGGGGCCAAACAGGCCCGCCGCACCGGTGTCAACCAGGACCAGCTTGCTGCCGGTGTTGATCAGGTAGGCGTTGACCGATGTCTCGACCTGCTCTTTCAGAAAACCGGCCTTCAAGGCTTTGGCCACCGCCTCAGGCTTGGTGTTCATCAGCAGCTTGATCATGGGCAGCTTGACAGTGCCGTCAGAGATGGCGGTGACTTCAAAATCGCCCACCATGGTGCGGTAATAACCTGGCGCCTGGGTCTTGACCATTGGGGCCTCGGCCAGCGCTGCGCCGCTGTAGGCGGTGCAGGCCATGACGATGGCGGTGAGGGCCGTTTGCAAGGTACGTTTCATAGTGTTTCTTTCGGGTGGGGTTGTAGGCGGACTGTTAAAGAGCGCCGGCTGCATGCTAAGCGGCAAGTCAATTGTGAGCAACGCTCAGGGGTATTGCGCTTGTGGCAAGGCTAGGGCTTGGCGGCGTAGTTTGGCTGTTGGGAGGCTTCTGGATCCTAAATCTGCCTAATTTTTGGTCAAATCGGGCTGTGGCCCTAGTGAATAATGCCTTGGTCGCTATTAAAGTGATAGCATCAATATTCTTTGGGTCAACTTATCAGTACTGCGCATTTACAACTGGGGAGGCAGTTTGATAGGGGGCTACTAGGTAAAAACACACAGGAACGACCCTGTTCACCTTGCGCCCCAGCCGCGGGACTACAAGGCAAGACGATAGCCGTTTCATGCATTTGAACTTTTGGGCAATAGGTACAGCGGCTAAGGCATACCCGGCATACCTGCCAGAATCCACGGCCCGGCCAGCGCGATCAAGCCGCCACAAACGCGCAACCCTTGGGGGCCTTTGGGCAGACTTTTGAGTGCTCCGATCCCAATGCCTGCCAAATGCAGCGCCCCCGTGCACAGCACGAATCCAGCCACATAGGCAGCCGGTGACGCTGCGCCGGGTAGTTCCGCGCCGTGCGCATAGCCGTGAAACACACCAAAAACCGCCACGATGGCCACCGCGACTCCCGCTGGCGCGTGCCAGGCCGCTGCGATTGCCAAGCCCAGTACGATGACAGAGGTGGCAATGCCAGTCTCGATGAACGGTACTGCCACTCCAGTAATACCCAAAATCCCACCAACGACCATCAGCATAGGAAATGCCACGGGTAAAACCCAGATCAAGGGCCTACCTAAAGTCGCCCCCCAGATCCCTACTGCAACCATGGCCAGTAAATGG
>JANYEE010000096.1 GCA_025363275.1 Burkholderiales bacterium
TCTGGGCCAATCACGTCCGAATCCATCATAGACCAGGCGGAAGATGGCCGCGCCGCTGCGCTGGGCTTGCTCAGGGCGGCGGCCCTGGGCTTTACGGGCCAAGACACTCCGGCGGGTTGCCTACTGGCCAGCTCAGCCATCAGTTGCTCAGAGTCTGCCAACGACGTCAAAGAAGAGTTGGCAGCCATTCGACGCGGCATTGAAGCAAAGCTTAGGGACAAGCTTGTTTCTTCTATCAAGTCCGGCAAGCTTCCGGCCAGCACCAACGCGGATGCTTTGGCAAGCTTGACCATGGCGGTCATCCAGGGCATGTCGACATTGGCACGCGATGGGGCTTCGCGGGACAAACTGCTCAGCGTTGTCGACACAGCCATGCTGGCGTGGCCAAGTCCGTTGAACGCGAAAAAGGCTCAGAAAGGCTAGCGCTGCAGTGCGCTAGTTTTGGCTCAAATTTCTTGAAATATCGGTCAAATCACGCCATGGCCCAGGTAAATACTGCCTGATCTGCTATCAATTTTGAAGTATTGGTATGCTTGTGAAACCAGAAACGCGCATCTTCAATTCGCCACCACTCCCATCTTCAAGTGCGAGCGAAACGCTGCAATCCCTGCTAAGCGCCCATCTGCAATTGCCAGCCGAATACCAAGACCAGCTCACCAGCCACCTGCCCATGGCTTTGCAAGCCCCGCACAGCCTGGGTGCCAGCGCGGAGCGCATGCAGGCGTTTTATGCGGCCTATGCCAAGCGGTTTGACGGCATGCATACAGCGGCTGCGGCGCAGCCCGTGGCGGACTGGCGCAGCCTGCGCGGCTAGCCGCATGCCTACCCCGCGTTACTTGCCAGCATGCATGCGCGGGTGGCCCGCGATGGCGTAGACGCCACCCTGCGCGCACTGCTGCCCGACTTGTTGCCGGGCGTGGCCGCGGCCGCTTTTCATGGGCTGATCCGCACCGCGCACGCGGTGCAAAGCGGGCACACCGGTGAGGTCGCGGCGACCTTGGCCTACTGGGCCTGGCGCTGGCAGCCACTGGCGCCCGCCCAGGCGCCTGCCATGCGCATGCTGCTGCCCGCCTGGTCGCAAGCCTTGGTGCGTGATGCGCAGGCGTGGCGTACCGATGGCCCCTTGATTTCGATTCGCATGGACCAAGCCGCGCAGGGCGCCGTCTACCAGGCACTGGCCGACGCCTTGCAGCCCTTTGCTGACCTGCAGTCCGCCATTGCCAGCCTGGCGGCGCTGGCCGCAGAGCGCTATGCCGCCAGCCCGAACTTCACCGTGCTGCACATGATCACCGGCCTGCGCGCCCTGCGGGTGTTGCTGCCGTGGATAGCGTCTGAGGAAGGTGTGCAGCCGATTCTGGTGCACGCCTTCACCGCCGCTTATTTAGCCGCCCGCGTGGCACCCTTGTTCACGCCACCCGAGCCGCGCCTGGGCCGGTGGCCCGACGTGATTGCTGCAGCCCTGGCTTCAGACGACGACCACGTCATCAAGCTCGTTCACGCCTGCCGCGAAGAAGCCCGTGTGTACGGCGAAGGAAACTATTTGCGTGTAGCGGGCCTGGCGGTCGGATAGAGGTTTGAGCAGCGCTCAGGAATATTGAGCACGTCTAGATTCAATGTGTTCCAAAGATCAAAACGCCCGCAGTGCTTGCTGCTTTCGCCAGATTGGCATCCAGCGTAGCCAGTGGAAAACCCGTACGCAGGGCCAGTTCCAAATAGGCAGCGTCATAGGCCGATAGCTTGTAGCGGCGGGCGAGATTCAGAGTGTCGCCCAGGGTCGGTGTGAGCACGAACCTGAGCAGGGCTGCAGACGCATTACGAACAAAACTCATCCCCGCCCGTCATCCAGCAGGGTTCTGATATCAATAGTGTTAACCGACGCTCTGTCCGTCATAAATTTCAGCATGGCCTCAGCGGCGGCATCCGAGTGTTTGCTGTGCTGTAGGGGCACAAGGCACGCCATTGCCTCGCCCCGCTGAATGATTGTGTATTGGTTACCAGCCTGGACGCCGCGCAACAACTCTGGCAGTTTAGTTTTTGCTTCATGTGAGCCAACTTCGATGTTCATGGACAACTCCAACTTAAGAATGTGGACCAGTATTTAGGCATAGTCGATGCAAACTATCTGCGCGTAGCAGCCCTAGCCATCGGATAGGAGCCTGGGCGGCACAGTGTTTTGCGTAGGTAAAAGGAGGAGCCCGCAAAGCGGGCGGGGGACACGAAGCAAAGCGCTGTGCCGCCCTGGCTCCGAGCCCGTCAGAGTGCCACAGGCCGAGAATTAGCGCGGCGCCACCATCCACCCCAAGCCGTGCGCGTGCAAGCTCTGCACATACAGCCGGTCGGCAGTCTCTGTCACACCCGTAGTCTCCGGGTAGGCCCCACTCGGGTCTTGCAAATCGGACGCGATAAAACCGTCTTCGGTAAAGGCCAATACATGGCCATAAGCCTTGGGAACCGGCCACAGCGCGCGCGGCAGGCGCATCACGATGCTGCGCAGAAAAGGCTTCTCGGCCAGTCCATCGGCATCGGGGCTGCGCGGGGCGGCTAGACCGAGCCAGATTTTTCCATTCAGGCCGCGCATCAGGTTGTCCGGGTAGCCCGGCAGGTTGTCTAGCAAGATGCGGGCTTGTGCGCCTACCAGCGGTTCGCGCAGGTCGATATCGCGGGCGCTGGCAGCCAGCTTCCAGACCCGGAATTTTCCGGTCTCGTTGACCATTAAACTTTGCTGATTGGTACTCAGGGCCAAGCCATTGGCGAAGCTCAAGCCCCGTGCCAGCACCTGGGTGGTTTTGTCTGCGGGGTTGTAGACCAGCACGCGCCCGGTGGCCGCACCTTCCATCAGGTCCAGCACGCTGGCCTCAAAGGTGCCGCCCCAATCTTTGGGCGCAAAGCGCGCGGACGCATCAGTGAAGTAAATCAGGCCGCTATTGGCCACCACCACCGCATCCACAAATCGCAGGGGTTGGCCGTTGACGGCGTTGACCAGCACGCTGATGGTCTTGTCAGGCGCGATGGAAATCAGGCCCAAGTGGGTGTCCGAAACAATCAGATTGCCAGCTGCGTCAAAGGCCATGCCCAGCGGGCGTCCGCCAGTGTTAACAAAGACTTCCAGGCCGCTGCCATCGGGCTGCATGCGCAAAATATTGCCACTGGCCACGCCGGTGTAGAGCTTGCCATCGGGCCCGAAGACGATGTGCTCCGGCCCGATATCGCCATTCAGGTCGATGGTGTGCAAATTAGCCAGCTTGGTATTC
>JANYEE010000122.1 GCA_025363275.1 Burkholderiales bacterium
AAGCTGTGGGGCGGCATGTCAGACCAGGTTGGGTGCAAGCCTGAGCACATTGCCAGCCCGCTGCAGATCATGGTCGAAGGCCCTTTGGGTGGTGCCGCGTTCAACAACGAGTTCGGTCGGCCCAATCTGCTGGGCTATTTCCGCGAATACGAGCAAACTGTGACCAGCGATGTGGATACCGTGCAGCGCGGCTACCTCAAGCCCATCATGATTGCGGGCGGTCTGGGCATTATCGACGCGGGCCAGACCCATAAGATCGAATTCCCGGCTGGTAGCCTGCTGATCCAGTTGGGTGGTCCTGGCATGCGTATCGGCATGGGGGGGAGCGCAGCCAGCTCGATGGCCACGGGTGCGAACGCGGCCGAGCTCGACTTTGATTCCGTGCAGCGCGGCAACCCCGAGATCGAACGCCGGGCGCAAGAGGTGATCAACCAGTGCTGGATGCAGGGTGAGCAAAATCCTATTCTTGCGATCCACGACGTGGGTGCGGGTGGTCTATCCAACGCATTCCCCGAGCTGACCAACGACGCGGGCCGTGGTGCGCGCTTTGATTTGCGTGCCGTGAAGCTGGAAGAGTCCGGCATGGCGCCCAAAGAAATCTGGTGCAACGAGAGCCAGGAACGCTATGTGATGGCGATTGCTCCCGACTCTTTGGAGCAATTCAAAGCACTGTGCGAACGCGAGCGTTGTCCGTTTGCCGTGATTGGCGTGGCCACCGAAGAGCGCGAGCTGGTGGTGTGCGACGGAGCGAGCGATCAATTTCCCGTAGGGCCGCCCCAAGAGGAATTAGCCCCCCCCGGGGGCAGCGAACCACACGTAGTGGGGAGCGTGGGGGCTCCAGTTCATCCAGTCCACATGGCGATGAACGTGTTGCTGGGCAAGCCACCCAAAATGCACCGCGATGTGAAGACGTTTGCGCGTACCTTTAAGCCACTGGACCTGACTGGCGTGGATATCCAGAAGGCCGTCATCGACGTTCTGGCGCATCCCACCGTTGCGTCCAAGCGCTTCCTGATCACCATTGGCGACCGCACTGTCGGTGGCTTGACGCACCGCGACCAGATGGTCGGCCCCTGGCAGGTGCCGGTGGCAGATTGCGCCGTGACACTGGCCGATTTCAAAGGCTTTGCGGGCGAAGCCATGTCCATGGGGGAGCGCACGCCGCTGGCGGTACTGAACGCCCCCGCATCGGGCCGCATGGCTGTTGCCGAGGCGATTACGAATCTTCTGGCCGCGCCGATGGAGCTGCCGCGCGTGAAACTGTCCGCCAACTGGATGGCCGCGTGTGGCGAAGCCGGTGAAGACGCGGCGCTGTACGCGACCGTCAAGGCTGTGGGCATGGAGCTGTGCCCAGCGCTGGGTATTTCGATTCCCGTGGGCAAGGACAGCCTGTCTATGCGTACTCAGTGGAAACAGACCGAGGAACGGCCCTCCGGTAGCCGGGTTACCGACAAGAAAGTCACATCCCCCGTGTCCCTGATCGTGACCGGCTTTGCCACGCTGCAGGACGTGCGCGGCACGCTGACTCCGCAGCTCAACGCTTCTGAAGACACCACCCTGGTCTTGATCGACCTGGGCAAAGGTCAGCACCGCATGGGCATGAGCATCCTGGCGCAAACGCTGGACCAGACCGGCGACACCGTACCCGACCTGGATGACGCGAAAGACCTGATAAACCTGGTGAACGCCGTGAACGCGCTGCGCTCCAAGGGCCAGGTGCTGGCCTACCACGACCGGGGCGATGGTGGCTTGCTGGCCACCGTGGCCGAAATGGCCTTTGCGGGCCGCGTCGGAGTGGCGCTCAATGTGGACATGCTGGTCACCGAGGGCGACGGCATCAGCGACAGCCGCATGGACGTGGGTGACAGTAAAAACTGGGCAGGGCAGGTGGGTGCCCGGCGCGAGGAACTCACACTCAAAGCCCTGTTCAGCGAAGAGCTGGGCGTGGTGCTACAGGTGCGCACGGCCGAGCGCTCAGACGTGATGGCCACACTGCGCGAGCATGGACTGTCCAAATTCAGCCACTTCATTGGCAAGACACGTCCCGGAGCCGCTACGGCGGCCGAAGGTGCAGCCATTGCGAACGTCGGCAAAGGCGAGCTACAAATCTGGCGCGATGCCAAGAGCATCTTCAGCGCCAAACTGGCCGATCTGCACCAGGTGTGGGACGCCGTGAGTTGGAAGATTGCACTAGCGCGCGACAACCCTGCGTGCGCTGATGCCGAACATGCGGCAGTGGGGGCCGAAAGCGACCCTGGAATGCATATTTTTATGCCAAAGCAGGCTGTGGCCCTAGTGGAATCTACCTTTACAGCTATCAATTCAGTAGCACCTGCGATTTTTTCCAACCGTCCTAAAGTGGCTGTACTGCGCGAGCAGGGCGTCAATTCGCACGTGGAAATGGCCTATGTGTTCTCTGAGGCCGGTTTTGAAGCGTATGACGTGCACATGACCGATCTGCAGACGGGTCGCGCAAAATTAGCCGACTTCCAGGGTGTCGTGGCGTGTGGCGGATTTAGCTATGGCGACACCCTGGGCGCGGGCATTGGTTGGGCCCGCTCCATCACGTTCAATGAGCTCCTGGCTGACCAGTTCAAAGCTTTCTTTGCCAGACCAGACACCTTTGGCCTGGGCGTGTGCAATGGCTGCCAGATGTTTGCCGAGCTGGCCGACATCATCCCGGGTGCCCAGAATTGGCCGCGCTTCACCACCAACCTGAGCGAGCGCTTTGAGGCACGCCTCTCGATGGTGGAAGTGCTGGAGTCGCCCAGCCTGTTCTTCAAGGACTTGGCCGGTATGCGCCTGCCAATTGCCGTGGCGCACGGCGAAGGCTATGCCAACTTCAAGTACCGTGGCAACGCTGACCAGGCTATCGCCGCTATGCGCTACGTGGACAACGCGGGTGCGGCCACCGAGGCCTACCCGTTCAACCCCAACGGCAGTGCGGGCGGCCTTACGGCGGTGACTACCGCTGACGGCCGCTTCACGGCCATGATGCCGCACCCTGAGCGTGTTTTCCGCAATGTGCAGATGAGCTGGACCGATCTGGATACCAATGAACACAGCCCCTGGATGCAGCTCTGGCGCAATGCCCGTAGGTGGGTAGGCTAGCCGGACCTGGGACACGGGCTCAACCGCCGCAAGGTGTCCTGGGTGCGGTGGGCTATAGAATCCCCCGAGCCCAGCGCATCAGCTGGGCAGGGATGCTATGAACAAAAAGACGTCCACTACGGTGGCCGTAATCGCTTGTTTGCTGGTGGGTGCGATTCCGGTTGCCGTGTCCTTTCGCCTGTCCCAGCAGCAAAGTCTGCAGGCTGAGCAAGAGCGGCTGATCGCGTACGCGTCAGACGTGCTGTTTCGCTCCGAACGCACCGCTCAACAAGCCTACTCTGGTATAGACCGCCTGATCCACGCCCAAAGTGGCGACCCCTGTTCGGACTCACAACTCCGCTTGATGGCCGAGATTGATGTCACATCCATTGATATCCAGACGATGGGCTTTGTGGCGGATGGAAAGCTGATGTGCAGTTCGTTTGGTCGCTACGGTGCGGGCGTTGTGATGGCTGGAAATCCACCAGTGTTGGGTACGGACGGCGCCAGCTTGCGCACGCGGGTGCAATTGCCTTTTGCTCCAGGCAAAACTTTTATCGTTGTAGAGCGCAAAGGCTACGCAGCAGTCTTAGATGAAGGTACGGCCACTGACGTGCAAACCGAGCCAGGCAATGTCAGCCTGGCGACGTTTTCTCCCACCAATCACAGCTACCGCTCTGTTCGAGGCCCCGTGCAACAGAGCTGGATCGACCACGAGGGTGTTGATACTCCCACCGCGTTCATTGAAGGGGGTTTCTTGGTAGCGGTGGTCAAGTCCAAGCGCTATGCCACCAAAACTTTGGCTGCGATGCCACTTACAGAACTGCACCAGCGAACTGGCCAAGTCACCCGTTATTTGCTTCCCTTTGGTTTGGCAGCGGGGGCGGCTTTGGCTTTGTTGGTGTTCTTGCTTGCCCGCCGCCAAATGGCCATGCCTGCGGTCTTGCGCGCAGCGCTGCGTAAACGTGAATTGTTTCTGCTCTACCAGCCCATCGTAGATTTACAGTCACGCAAAACTATTGGTGCCGAGGCGCTGGTGCGTTGGCGGCGCAGCGATGGCAGCATGGTTGCGCCCGATGTGTTTATTCCTATTGCAGAGTCGTCGGGCCTGATTCGGCAAGTGACTAGTCAGGTGCTGGAGATGGTGACCCGAGACGCGCAGGGGCTTTTCCGAGCCCATCCAGACTTTCACATCGGTATCAATTTGTCAGCAGCGGATCTGAAATCGCGTAGAACACCCGAGCTATTGCGGCAACTGATGAAGGACACAGCGGCCGGTCCGCGCAACCTCTTGGTAGAGGCGACCGAGCGTGGGTTGATGGACGCTGAGCACGTGCGACAAATCATCCATGACATTCGTGCCTTGGGCATTGAGGTTGCCATAGACGACTTCGGTACCGGCTACTCCAGCTTGTCCTACCTGGGTACATTTGAACTGGACTACCTGAAGATCGATAAATCCTTCGTTGACACTCTGAACACCGGGGCAGCCACCAGCGATGTGGCCTTGCACATCATCGAGATGGCCAAGGCCTTGAAACTTAAAATGATTGCAGAAGGCGTTGAGACCGAACCCCAAGCCCAGTTGCTGGCGGCGCGCGGTGTGCAATATGCCCAGGGCTGGTTGTTTGCCCGGCCCATGAGCATGGACGCGCTGAAAATCCATTTAGCCGCGCCCGAAGCGCCCGCAAATTAATTCAGGTGATGGCCAGTCGCTTGCTCAAATCTAGCAGGCGTGTGGCCAGCACGGCCCCGAGCGCCGTGGACAACGCCAGTGCTACACCAGGGTGCTGGCGAGACAGCAATTCGAAATCCTGCGGACTGAGCTCCCAGACCTTGGCATCGCTATAGGCCACCACCGTAGCACTGCGCGGTAGGTGCGAGAAGAAGCTGCCTTCACCTACCACGCTACCCGGACCCAAGAGCGCTACCCGGACCAAACCTGCGTCCGATTTGACGTCCACCTGCAAGTCACCTGCTTCGAGAAAGTAGAGTTTTCGGTCGCTCGCACCTTGGCCAATCAAAACCTGGCCACGGTGAATGGATACGGAGTGAACATAGTCGGCCAGAACTGTCCATCGGTAGCTCTCCAGAAAGCGCCCCAAGGCGCTGTCCTTGTTGCGGGCAATGGCGGCTAATAAGGCGCTCAGGTCGGGGCTGGTGGCAGAGGTCATGGCGTTCTTTCTGTAGCGGCGAAATGCGACAAATCCAGGGGCCGATGGATCGTCTCCAAAGTATCGCTATGCACACAGTGGTCGTCAAGCGCCGACCGCTCTTAGGGCGTAATCCCTGGCGCTGTCTTTAGCGCTGTTGATGGCGTTTCGGCGCATGATCTGTAAGAATCTGGACGTAGACCGGACCAAATAGGAAATCAAAAGAATGGTGAATGTATGACTTCAGCACTAATAGGTGTTTTGGGTGGCAGTGGTCTATACCAAATGGACGCGCTTGAAAATCCGCGGGAGCACACCATTCAGACGCCCTTCGGAGCACCATCCGATGTCTTAGTGACCGGGCTGGTGCACAGTGTTCCGGTAGTTTTTTTGGCCCGCCACGGGCGCGGTCATCGTCTATTGCCGTCTGAGGTACCTTACCGCGCCAACGTGTATGCGATGAAGCAGTTGGGCGTGCAGTACATACTGTCGGTGTCGGCCGTAGGTTCTTTGCGTGAGGATTTCAAACCTCTGCATATGGTCTTACCAGACCAGTTTATTGACCTTACCAAACGGCGTGACAGCAGTTTCTTTGGGCAGGGTGCAGTGGCACATGTTTCCATGGCGCAGCCGGTATGTGCCGCCGCTGCCGCTGCGGTGGCGCGCGCGGCGCGCGCCGTGTTGGCCCGCGACCCGAGTGCAGACGCTGAGGGCGTGCAACTGCACACTGGCGGTACCTATGTGTGTATTGAAGGCCCGCAGTTCTCTAGCCTGGCCGAATCGCACTGGTACCGTAGCCTGGGCGCAGGCGTGATTGGTATGACCAATATGCCCGAGGCCAAGCTGGCACGAGAAGCGCAGATGGCCTACACCACGCTGGCCATGGTGACCGACTTCGATTGCTGGCACCCGCGCGAAGCCCATGTGAACGCCAATATGGCGCTGGCCAATTTACTCAAGAATGCAGGCCGTGCCCAGCAAATCGTGATCGAGGCCATTCGCGTGCTGGGCGCTGAGCGACCCGCCAGCGAAGCCCACACGGCCTTGCAAAATGCCCTGGTCACCCAGCCTGGTGCCATGGCCCCGGAGGTGCGCGCACGCCTGGCAGCCTTGTTACCCGTTCAATAGAAAACCACCATGCACGACACACTGCCCTTACTTGAGAAAACCCGCTTCCCCGCTATTCAACGCACGCATTTGGAAACCCTGCAGGTCAACCTGGGCTACAAGTGCAACCAGACGTGTTTGCACTGCCACGTCAATGCTGGCCCCAACCGCACGGAGATGATGGACGCCGACACCTTGGCTCTGATTCCGCAGGTGCTGGCGGCGCGCCGCATTGGCACACTGGATTTGACGGGTGGAGCCCCTGAGTTGCACGAGTCATTCCGCGACATTGTTCGGGCTGCACGGGCGATGGGCGTGCGGGTGATAGACCGCTGCAACCTCACCATTCTGTTTGAGTCAGGGCAAGGCGACCTGGCCGAGTTTTTGGCCGAACAGCGCGTGGAGGTGGTTGCGTCCATGCCGTGTTACTCAGCTGCCAATGTGGACAAACAGCGCGGTGATGGCGTGTTTGACAAGAGCATCGCGGCCTTGCAAAAACTCAATGCGCTGGGCTATGGCGTGCCTGGCAGCGGTTTGGTTCTGAATCTGGTCTACAACCCGCAAGGGCCGTCCTTGCCCCCGGAGCAAAAAGGCCTGGAAGAAGACTACAAGCGTGAACTCTTCACGCACTTCGGTGTGGTGTTCAACCAATTGCTGGCACTGACCAATATGCCAATCCAGCGATTTGGCTCAACGCTGGTGTCAAAGGGCACGTTTGAGACTTATATGGAGTTGCTGCAAAGCAGTTTTCAAGAGAAAAATCTGGAGGGTGTGATGTGCCGCAGCACGGTAAGTGTGGACTGGCAGGGTTGGATGTCGGACTGCGATTTCAACCAGCAACTTGGGTTGTCGCTGGGGACATCGGGTGTGCGCAAACATCTGCGAGACTTACTTACAGGTGGCCTGGATGCCAAGCCGATTCGCGTAGCCGGGCACTGTTTTGGCTGTACAGCCGGGCAGGGCAGTAGTTGTGGTGGCGCTCTGGATTCGCATTGATCAAAGCAAGAGTTCGCCCTTAACCCCCGTTGAATGCTCGGGCATAAGGTGCCCACCATAATGTGAGTTATGAAACCTACACATTTCCTTTGCAAGGCTGTTGCGGCCGTACTCCTAACCGCTGGAATGGCCGGCCTCAGCTGGGCGCAGGTGGCTTCGGCGCCCGCGGCTGCCGCTCCTTCGGCTTGTCCGGCTTTGCTGAAACACGAGTTCGCGCGCCTGCAGGATGATGTGCCCCAGAATTTGTGCCAATACGCGGGCAAGGTCGTGTTGGTGGTCAATACGGCCAGCTACTGCGGCTTTACCCGCCAGTACGAAGGCCTGGAGGCGCTGTATGCCAAGTACCAAAGCCGGGGCCTGGTGGTGTTAGGTTTCCCCTCCAATGATTTTGGCAAGCAGGAGCCAGGATCAGCCAAAGAGATTGCAGATTTTTGTTTCAACACCTACGGCGTGAAGTTCCCGATGTTTGCCAAAACCGAAGTGACTGGCGCCAAGCGTAATCCTTTGTATGCCGAGTTGCTCCAAGCGACCAAGGCGGAGCCGAAGTGGAATTTTCATAAGTTCCTGATTGATCGCAGCGGTAAGCCGGTGGCCAGCTTTGTCAGCAATGTGGAGCCGGAAAACGTGACAATTACTACGGCTATTGAGAAGGCGTTGAACCAGAAGCTCTGAGCGCAATGGCCATGTCCGGAGAGCTTGGGTGGCAGGGCGTTATGCGCAGGTCAAGGAGGAGCCCGTGCAGCGGGCGGGGGACAGGGAGCAGAACGCTCTGCCGCCCACGCTCGTAGCTTGCAAGAGACCTCAGGCGGCGATATTGCACTCGCGGCGCAATAGCGCCAACGCATCGTTGAGCGCGTAGTCCATATCGCTCTGCAGCGTGACTAAGGCGTCTTCCAGAAAGTTGTCCCACAACTGGGAGTAGTCGTCTTGATACGGCAAGGGGGCGTACTCGGCGATGTAGGCTCTGGCGGCCTCGGGCTTCAGACCGGATTTGCGAATCTTGCGCACCAGTGTGGTGGCTGATTTTTCCGTCAATAGCGTCTTGGGTGTGCTGCTTGCAGCCACCGTCAAAAACAAGGTCAACAACGTGCTGTCATCCGAGTGGCCGCCAGTGACTTTGGACCAGGTGGCAGATACTGCTCGCTCAAAATGCTCCACCTCGGCTAGCGCATCCTCCAGCCAGAAGTAGCGGCCCATGAAGGCCGGTGTCTGGTCAAACAACTTGCGTGCGGGTAGTTTGGTATCCAGGATTTTGGTAAGGTCCTGCTCTATGGTCTTGCGCATCAAGTCCACGACCTCCCTAAACTCCGCTGGCAAGCCTTTGGGAACAACCAGGTTGACGGGCTTACCGCCCGCACCGTGCTTTTTACGCAGCGCCGTAATCAATTTTTCAAACTCAGGCCAGTCGGGCAGTTCGGTGCGCTTGGCAGCATGGACGAGCAAGGCAGTGCGAATCACCGCCTCAGCGTCTTTGCCAGCCTCTTCCAGCGCATCCGCATCTACACCCATCGCATTGGCCAGCCAAATGGCCGCATCAACAACAGTCGCTACTTGGCTGCGCAATGCCAGCTCCGCTTGGTATTCAGGCAGGGTACGCAGGGTCCATTTGGCCAGGACCGGAATTTGATCGTCGGTAAACCCGCTGCGCTCATTCATGCCAAAGTGGCTGTTTTGCGGCATCGCAATCAAGGCTTTGAGCATATCCGAGCCGCCCTTGGAGCGCGACAGGAAGGAGTTATCGCGCAAAGACTCTGCGGCCACTTGCAGATCGCCGTTACAGCTCGATTCCAGGTACAGGCTCACCAGATTGACCATGCGCTCGCGGGCGCGTTCCAGCTCGGGGCGCAAAAACTCGGTGCCAAAGTAACGGGCAATTTGCACCATGCCTTTGGGGGCGTCGGCGTTGATGGCGTCCAGTTTGTCTTGACTCAGCAAGCCATGCGCAATGCCGTAGGCCCGTGTTTTTTCAAAGAACGAGCGGCCGTCGTGCAGCGCAATGGACATGGCGATACAACCTTAGATTGCGGACTCTTCGTCGTCATCCCGTGCGGCCGGCGTGGCCTTACCGCGGTCGGTGTCGCCGGTTTCTACTTTGCCGTCGTCCTCTTCCAATTCTTCGTCCTCGTCCAGTCCCAGGTCATGGGCGCGGGCTTTGGCGCGCAGCACCATCACGGTCTCCATAAAAAGGTCAGGCAACTGGTAACGCAGAATCCAGGCGAGTTGCATCCAGTCCTGATCGGTTACTTCGTCGAGCTCAACCTTGGGTTGGGCGTAGGCCGAGGACAACAAGGCTTGCTCGGACAGCATTTCTCCGTCGTCTTCCACCGAGTCAAATGTACCTGTGCGAGCAAAAGCCTCAATACGACTCCACTTCTCCGAAAAGTAATCTGCCAGCGCCTCGCTACCGCCCTCCAGCTCCCCAATGGCAGTCAGGAACTCAACTGGATCTGCATCTTCCCGAAAGATCACGGAGTTGACCATGCCGCGCAAATGGGTGCGGCTCAGGTCTTTGTACTGTTTCTCAATGACCACGGCATGGGCAAACATGGAGGGTGTGATCAATAAGTTGATCACCGATTCCTTGGAGTTGTCGTACTCGCGAATCACGGCCAGGATGTCCTTGGCAGGTAATTGCTCCAGCACCACCATCAGCGCGCCATCGCCTTCTGCATCAGCCAGCTCGACCAGCGCGGACTCTGCACCTACGATGTCTCCGGCGGCAATTAGGCTTTGGGTTCTGGCAATGAGGGCGAGTTGGTTCATATTGTTCAACTTTGTGGTGTGTTCGGGTGATCAGTCTTTACGGTCGAAGCCTTGCTCGACCATCCAGTCCTGGCCGGCTTCTTCACGGGCGCGGGCTTCTTTTTCTTCTTCATCTTCGAAGCCGTCGGTCACCAAATCTTCGTCGTCCTCATCGTCGTCGGTGGATGTGGAGCGCTGTGCAGTTTCAGGCTTGTTGTACAGGTATTCAAGACCCGCAGCCACAGCCAGAAACCAGTCGCCCAAAGGCTGTTGGCGAATCATGTCCACCATCTCCAGCGCCCAGGGCGCTACGTCGATGGTGTCGGCCAAAGTGTCCCACTCCGGCAGATCGTCGGCTTCATGGGTCAGCAAGTGATCCATGGCTGCGTTAGATTTGAAGCGAAAGGCCTTGTGAAAGACAACCGTGACCATCTCGGGGCTGACTTCTAGCATGTGCACGAGGAAGCTCAATTCCTTGCGACGCTGCGATAAGCGCTGGGCCAGCACATGGTGGCCCTCAGAGTCACTCATCAAATCGTCCAGCTCCGCGAAGTAGGCGGTGCGCAGATTACGAAAGTAGGGAGAAATAGTCATGCGTGCTTTTCAAAAAATCGGTTCAAAGTATGCGGTTCATATAAGCCTGCCAAATCTCACGGGCTGTGTCGATCGGGCTGTCTAACAGGTTGCGGCGGCGGTTATCGTCATAGGCCTGGCGCTTGGTGTCGTCGGACAAAATCTCATACGCTTCCTGAACCAGACGAAAGCGCTGCGGTGCGTTTTCGTCGGTATTGCGGTCCGGATGGTGGATAGACGCGAGCTGCCGGAACGCCTTCTTGATATCGGCCAAAGATGCCGAAGGACTAAGGCCCAATGCTGCGTAGTGGTCGTTCATTCGGGTAGCGTATCTTGGCAATGGGCGAAAGTCGCCGCTTAGGAGGGTTTGACGGCTGCCTCAAACTCGGCCAGCTCGACACCAATCGCCGCAT
>JANYEE010000178.1 GCA_025363275.1 Burkholderiales bacterium
GGCCACTACCGGCTGCAGCCCCGTGCACTGCGCAAAGAGATCGGCAAAGCAGGCAGCAAGGGGGTTACGGGCGCCTACGACGAAGCCCTGGTACTGCGCGCCGCCTACCGCCCGCCGTATGACGTGGCAGCCATGCTGCGGTTTTTTGCCACCCGCCAGATAGAAGGCGTGGAGCACGTCGACCTGGGGCAGCAAACCCTGACGCGCACGCTGGCCATCACACCCACAGGTTCGAGCAAGCCTTTGCACGGTTGGGTGCAAGCGCAATTCGTGCCCGACCGTTGCAGCGTCACCCTGCGCATCAGCGCCAGCCTGGGCCCTGCCTTGCCCACCGTGCTGGCCCGCCTGCGCGCCTGGCTGGATCTGGATGCCGACCCGCAAGCCATCAACGCCCTGCTGATCGCCGACTTCCCCGGCACGGAAGGCCTGCGCGTGCCCGGCACGTTGGATGGTTTTGAGCTGGCGGTGCGCGCCGTGCTGGGCCAGCAAATTACCGTGGCGGCGGCCCGCACACTGGGCACCCGCTTGGTAGAGCGCTACGGCGAACCGCTGACAACACCCCGAGAAGCGTGGGTGGCGAAGCGTTCTGCGCAGGTCAAGGAGGAGCGCCCAAAGGGCGCGGGGCCAACAGTTGTAGGGGAGCAGAGCGCTTCGCCACCCACGCTTCTTGCGAGCACCAACCGCCTGTTCCCCAGCCCCGAAGCGCTCGCAGCCGCAGACCCCGACGTCCTAGGCCAACTAGGCATCGTCAAACAACGCCAAAAAGCCATCCAAGCCCTCGCACAGGCCGTAGTGCAAGGCCAGCTCCAGCTGCACCCCGGCGCCGATGTACCCGCCACCCTGGCTGCGCTGCAAGCCCTGCCGGGCATTGGCCCCTGGACGGCGCAGTACATTGCTCTGCGCGCCCTACGCTGGCCCGATGCCTTTCCGGCGGGCGACGTGGCCCTGCACAAAGCCCTGGGCGTGCAAGACCAAACCAACCCAGCCCAGGTGGCCGAGTTGGCATCGCAGCGCTGGCGACCCTGGCGCAGCTATGCGGTGCTGCGCGCCTGGTCGCGACTCAACCCCACCAACACCTAAAAGCGCCTCAAAGCGCCTCCGCCAAGCCATTTTTCATGTTTTTTAAGCCAAATCGGGCTGAGGCCCAGGTATTCATTGCCTGAGTAGCTCTCAATTTAATAGCAAACCGCAGAAGGACTCTGACCATGAACTTCCCACCCAACACCGTCCGCACCACCACGCCCAGCCCGCTGGGCACCCTGACCCTGGCCGCCAGCCCGCGCGGTTTGGTGGGCGTGTGGTTTGGCGACCAGGCACATTTACCCGCGCTGGCGCCCTGGCCCGTGCAAGCCGACCACCCCGTGCTGCTGCAAGCCGCCCGCGAGCTGGACGACTATTTCACAGGCAAGGGCTTTCGATTCAGCATCCCGCTGGATATGGCCTACGGCACGGCGTTTCAGCAGCAGGTGTGGACGTGCCTGCGCGAGATACCCACCGGCGGCACTACCACCTACGGAGCCATCAGCCAGCGCCTGGGCAACCCCAAGGCCGTGCGCGCGGTGGGCGGCGCCGTGGGGCGCAACCCCATCGGTATCATCGTGCCCTGCCACCGCGTGATCGGCGCCAATGGTGCACTTACCGGCTACGCGGGCGGCCTGGACCGTAAGGTCGCCTTGCTGAGCCTAGAGCGTGTCGATGTGCGCGCTGGGCTGCAGGCTGATCAGCGCCCCACCACAGGAAACTTGTTTTGAAATCCCCCGTTCCCGCCAAAGCCTGGCTGCCTGAATTCATCCTGCTCGCCGCTATCTGGGGTGCGTCTTTTTTGTTCATGCACATTGGCGTGGCTGAACTGGGCGCGTTTGCTACGGCGGGCCTGCGGGTCAGCATCGCTGCGCTGTTCTTGCTGCCCGTAGCGCTGGCGCGCGGACATGGTGCAGCGCTCAGACAAAACTTGGGGCGCACTGCCGCTGTGGGTATTTTGAACTCAGCCATCCCCTTCGTGTGCTTCTCGTACGCCCTGCTGTCTATCTCCACGGGCCTAACATCGATTTTGAACGCCACAGCACCGCTATTTGGCGCGGTAGTGGCCTGGGTCTGGCTCAAAGACCGGCCCACTGGCTCGCGCACTGTGGGTTTGGTCGTGGGTTTCATCGGTGTAGCCCTGTTGGCCTGGAATAAGTCCAACTTCACGGTAAATGCCAGTGGTGTGACAACGGGCTGGGCTGTGCTGGCTGTGCTGCTGGCCTGTCTGTGCTACGGGCTGGCCGCCAGCTTTACCAAACGCTACATGACGGGCTTGCCATCACTCGTCTCCGCTACGGGCAGCCAGCTCGGGGCTACGGTGTTTTTATTGCCATTGGGTTTGTTGTATTGGCCGGACCACGCGGTGAGCTGGAAGGCCTGTGGCGCGGTGCTGGCGCTGGGTGTGGTGTGCACCAGCCTGGCCTACATTCTTTACTTCCGCATCATTGAGCGTGCGGGCCCCGCCAAGGCTTTGACGGTCACCTTTGCAATCCCGGTGTTTGCGGTGCTGTACGGCGTAGTGCTGCTGGGTGAGGTGGTGACGCCGTGGATGGTGGGGTGCGGCTTGGTCATCATTGCGGGCACTACGCTGTCTACCGGATTGATTGTTTTTCGGCGGTTTTGACGGGCTTGCTTTTTGGCTTGGTGTTTGTGAGCAGGTTAGTGCGGCACTCAGCTCCGCGGCTGTCCCCCGCAGCGGCCTGGGGCCGCTGGCTCCTCCTTGATGCCGCTGCGCTAAGTGTCACACCAACCTGCTCCAGAGGCTAAGTAACGCTCAAAGCCTGTGCGAGCACACGCACGCTCCGAAGAGGCCGGGGTGGGCGTTCTGCGTAGGTCAAGGAAGGAGCCCACGGCCCTAGGCCGTGGCGGAGGGACACGGAGCAGAACGCCTACCCCGGTCTCTTCAGCGCGAACACCAAAAGTACCAAAGCCTAAAACTTAATCGCCCCCGACATCACATTAATGCTGAGCGCCAACACCAGCATATTGAACGCAAACGACGTCACGCTATGCAGCAATGTCAAACGCCGCATCTCGCGCGACGTAACCACCACATCTGATACCTGCGACGTCATACCCACCACATGGGCGTAGTACAAAAAGTCAAAGTAATCCGGTGGTTGCTTTCCGGGGAATTCCAGGCCTGCGCCAGTGGCGTGTCCGTGGAGCACTTCGCGGTAATACAAATGGGCATAGCGAAACGCAAAAATAGTTTGCATCAACAACCACGACAAGGCTAAGGCCGACATCGACAAAGCCAGATGAACCAAAAGTGTCCACGCGCTCAAATTTTGCAACTGCTGCAACATCACCGCAATCGCCCCGGTACTGGCGAATACAGAGGCCAGCACCAGCAAGAACAACAACACACTGGGCTGGTCCTGCGCCTGCGCATGGGAGCGCGTACGGGCCGCATCAAACCCCACGGCCAGCCACCAGGCTAAAACCAGAAAAGTAGCAGCGCCCGCGCACCAAGCCAATAGCGCATGTGACGCCCAAGATATTGGCAAAGGCAGCAAGGCCACTACGGCCGCAGCCACTGCGCCGTATACCAGGCGCTGGTGTCCGGTAGTCTCTGTAAAGTGCTGGATCATGGCTCGCATTGTGGCGCACCTTGGGGGCTGCGCTGGTACCCATTGCAGGCGTATAGTGCAACGCATAGTCGTGGCACCCACACCGCATGAAACAGCACACCGTCTGGACTCAAAAAAACCTTGCCTTGCTCGTAGGCCTCTGGCTGGGGCTCGCCCTATTGGCACACCGTGCAGTGGCCCAACCCAGCGCAGCCGAGCGCTGGGTGGACAAGGAATTCCAGCCCTCCACCCTGACCCGTGCGCAACAGTTGGCAGAGATGCGCTGGTTTGCCAACGCAGCCGAGAGGCTGAGGGCCCAGGGGGTAACCAGTGTGCAGGTCGTGTCCGAAAAGATCGATACCCATGATTACGAATCCCAAACTCTGAGCAAAGCCTTTGCCGAAATCACTGGCCTGAATGTGCGCCACGACGTGATCGCCGAGGGTGCGCTGGTCGACAAGCTGTATGCCGCCATGAAAAACGGAAAAAGCGAATATGACGGCTGGATTTCGGACTCGGACCTGATTGGCACGCACTACCGCTACGGTGCCGTGGTGCCTCTCTCCGACTTCATCCAAGGCGTCGGCAAACAGTACACCATTCCCACGCTGGACCTGGCTGATTTCATTGGCACCCAGTTCACCACGGCACCCGACGGCAAGATGTACCAATTGCCCGACCAGCAGTTTGCGAATCTGTATTGGTTTCGTGCCGACTGGTTTGAGCGCAAGGATTTGAAGCAACGCTTTCTCGCCAAATATGGCTACGAACTAGGCGTGCCACTGAACTGGTCAGCGTATGAGGACATTGCCAACTTCTTCACCAACGATGTCGGCGAGATGGATGGCAAGAAGGTGTATGGCCACATGGACTACGGCAAGCGCGATCCGTCTTTGGGTTGGCGCTTTACGGACGCCTGGCTGTCGATGGCGGGCGCAGCTGACAAAGGCATACCCAATGGGCTGCCGGTCGACGAATGGGGCATTCGCGTGGCCAGCGACCAGTGCACGCCGGTGGGCGCTTCGGTGGCGCGCGGTGGCGCGGTCAACTCACCACCTGCGGTATTTGCACTCACCAAATACGTGGAGTGGATGAAAAAATACGCACCACCCGAGGCCATGAACATGACCTTCACCGATGCCGGTCCGGTGCCAGCCCAGGGCCAAATTGCGCAACAGGTGTTTTGGTACACCGCCTTTACCGCGCCCCTGACTCGGCCCGGCATCGCAGCGGTCAACAAAGACGGTAGCCCCAAATGGCGCATGGCACCCTCACCCCACGGTCCGTACTGGAAAACCGGCATGCAAAACGGCTACCAGGATGTAGGCTCGTGGACATTTCTCAAATCTACGCCCGCCGCCAACATGGCTGCGGCCTGGCTGTATGCGCAGTTCGTCACATCTAAAACCGTGTCCCTGCGCAAATCGATTGTCGGCCTAACCTTTATCCGCCAATCTGACATCAAGCACGACTACTTCACCAAGAACGCCAGCCGCTACGGCGGATTGGTTGAGTTTTACCGCAGCCCGGCGCGCGTGGCCTGGACACCCACGGGAACCAATGTGCCCGACTACCCGCGTATGGCGCGCCTGTGGTGGACGCATGTGGCCCCGGCCATCAGCGGCGACAAAACGCCTCAAGCAGCCATGGATGCACTTGCCCAGGATATGGATGATGTGCTAGCTGATTTGCAAACCACCGGCATGCAGCATTGCACGCCCCGGCTCAACCCCAAGCTGGAGTCGGCGCGGCGCCTGAGTAGCAAAGGCGCGCCCTGGCAAAAGTTGGACCAGGAAAAGCCCCCGGGCGAAACCATCGCCTACGAACGCCTGTTGCAAGCCTGGAAGGAGGGCCGCGTGCAATGATGCTGGCCGACATCCGCCAGCGCTCGCTATCCCGCACGCGCATGGCGCTGCTGCTGGTAGCGGTGCTGACCACGGTCACGATTGCCGGTCAGACCTGGTGGGCCGTAGACCAGGACCGCCAGCAAACCCTGGCCTCGGAGACCACCAACAGCCTGATCGCAGTGCGCCTGCTGGAAGAGCACGCCAGCCAGACGCTGCGCGACGCGGCCCACATGCTGGACCGGGTAGCCGGTGCCGTGCAAAGTAGCCCCAAGTCCAACGACTCCGATTTCATCCGTAGCACGGTAGCCCAATACGACATCGGCTACAGCCGCCACATGAAGGCACTGCAGTACGTGAGCCCCGAGGGCTTGAGCTGGATTAGCTCGCCCGATTACCCCGCCCACGCCGCGAAGGCCTCAGAGCGCGACCACATTCAGTTTCTGCTGCGCCATCCCGGTCACCTGGGCGCCGTGGTGGGCCGCCCCTATGCCAGCGCCTACGACAGCCAGTGGGTGATTCCGGTGGCCCGTGCCCTGTTCAACCAGACCGGGCAGCCGGTAGGCGTGGCCAGTGTGGATATTCGCCTGGCCTACTTTGGTGCCTTGTATTCACGGGTGGCCAAGGAAAACAATGCCAGCGTTACTTTGGTCTCGGATGAGGGTTTTATCCTCGCGCGCTCACCGTTTGAGGCGCGCTTTGTGGACCGCAATGTCTCCGATTCGCCCCAGCTGACCCAGATGCGCCATGCCGCCGCAGAGGGGTCGTTCAGTGATGACAGCTTTGTCGACGATGACGACGGCAACAAGCTCTACACCTACCGCAAGCTGGCAGAGTTCCCCATCACGGTGGTTTACACGCGTGAATTTGCCAGCGTGCTGGCGCCCTGGGAGCAGCGCACTTTTGAGCGCATTTTGCTGGCAGGCCTGACCATTGCACTCATCGCCGCCCTGATCTATTTTTTACGCGCCAACATCCGCCGTTTGCACGGTACGCAGACATCGCTGCGTGAGAGCGAAGCCAAATTCATGGGACTGTTCCAGCAGTCCCCCACGCCATCCGTCCTGGCGCGCCATACCGATGGCGTGTTTGTCGAAGTCAACGATGCCTGGCTCCAGCAATTTGGCCACCAACGCGCCGACGTCATCGGGCGCACCGGCCCGGAGCTCGATATCTGGATCGATCCGCAGGAGCGCACTGAAATCATGAACGAGTTGGCCGTGCAAGGCGCGGCAGATCGCCGCGAAGTGCACCACCGCCACCGCGATGGCCACGCCATCACCTGCCTGATGTCAGCACGCACTTTCCAATCGGGGCCTGACAAGCTGTTGATCTTTACGTTGATTGACATTACCCACCAGCGTGAAATCGAACAAGAGGTCCGCGACATCAACCAACAACTGGAACGTCGTGTACAAGCCCGCACTGAAAAACTCGAAGTGGCCAACAACGAGCTCAACACGGCACTGGCGTCGCTTCAAGCCATGCAGTCCGAGCTGGTGCGCAGCGAGAAGATGGCCGCACTGGGCTCACTGGTGGCAGGCATTGCCCATGAGCTCAACACACCCATCGGCAACTGCGTAACGGTGGGCAGCACCTTGCAAGAACAAGCGCAGGACCTAACCGCACATTTTCAACGCGGGGATATGCGTCGCTCCATGATGCAAACCTTCATCGAGAACTTTCTCTGGGGTACCGATATCCTGATGAGCTCTCTCACCCGCGCCAGCGAGCTGATCGGCAGCTTCAAGCGGGTAGCGGTAGACCAGTCCAGCGACCAGCGACGCGAGTTTGATTTACAAAAAACCCTGCAAGAGGTTTGCCTGACGCTGGAGCCTATGTTCAAGAGCACCCCCTTCGGGCTCACCACTGAAGTGGACGCCGACGTGACCATGGACAGCTACCCGGGCGCCCTGGGTCAATTGGTCACCAACTTCATCAGCAATGCCCTGCAACACGGGTTTGAGGGCCGCAGGGGCGGCCACATGCACCTGAAGGCAGCTGTGTCGAGCCCCGGCCAGGTCACCCTGCACTTCACCGACGACGGGCTGGGCATGACGGAGGACACACGCAACCGGGTGTTCGATCCGTTCTTCACCACCAAGCTGGGCCAGGGTGGCTCCGGTTTAGGCATGAACATCGTCTACAACATCGTGCACGATGTGTTGGGTGGCAGTATCAATGTCCAGTCGGTACCCCAGCAGGGCACCCACATCACGGTTGTACTGCCCTGCGCAGCACCCCAATCGGTAGCCGCTACTGGCGAATCAAGTCTGCACCCCCAGGGGGTTTAAACGCAAAACTATTGGGCTCCAAGGCGGTATTGGACTGCAGCGTAGTGAATCGCATGCTGGAGAGCTGACCAAAGCTATCCAAAATATCCAACGCGGCCAAATCAGCGCCCTTAAAACCTATGCGCACGTACTGCAGGCTGCTGTCCCTGGCTTTGGGGGTGGCTTGTACCCACTCCAGACCCTCGCTGTCGGGCACGGGGCTCAAAGTGAAATCGGCCTGAAGCGCCACCATGTCGGTGGCCGATGCAATCAGCGCGGCTGGGGTAGAACCCAGTGCCTGGGCTTGCTTGCGCGCAGTCACCTGGTTCAGGTCAACATCGTAGAGCCACAGGGTTTGCCCATCGGCCACGATGAACTGCTCAAACGGCTTTTTGTAAACAAACTTGAAACGGCCTGGACGGGAAAACTCAAAACTGCCGCTGGATTTTTTGACACGCGAAGGCTGTCCATCCTTAGGCGGCGCAGTCACCAACTGGGTAAAGTCGGTGCGCCCCGTTTTAACGGTCTTAACGAACTTCTCTAAGCTTTCTATGCCGCTAGCCCAGGCGTTTCCTGCCTGAGCAGCTATCAAAATAGTAGCAATCAGAATTGTTTTCATAGGATCTAGCCAATCAGTTGGGGACAGATCTGAAGATCTGTCCCGCAATATCACTCAGCACGCGCAGGCACCAAAATCTCGCGCTGACCGCTGCCGCTCATCGAGCTCACCAAGCCCGCCTTCTCCATGTCCTCCACCAAGCGCGCAGCGCGGTTGTAGCCAATTTTGAGGTGGCGCTGCACCAGCGAGATGCTGGCTTTGCGGTTCTTCAGCACCACTTCTACCGCCTGGTCGTACATCGGATCTTTTTCGCCACCGGTATCGCCTCCCAGGCCGTCGCCATCTTCACCGTCTACCGTGCCGCCTTCGAGCACTCCTTCGATGTAGTCCGGCTCGCCCTGGCTCTTGAGGTAGCTCACCACGCGGTGCACCTCTTCGTCACTGACAAACGCACCGTGCACCCGCACTGGAAAGCCCGTGCCGCTGGCCATGTAGAGCATGTCGCCCATGCCCAACAGAGCTTCGGCGCCCATCTGGTCCAGGATCGTGCGGCTGTCGATCTTGGAGCCCACCGAGAATGCAATCCGAGTCGGGATATTGGCCTTGATGAGTCCGGTAATGACATCCACGCTGGGTCGCTGTGTTGCCAGAATCAAATGGATACCGGCAGCGCGCGCCTTTTGTGCCAGGCGCGCAATCAGCTCTTCAATCTTCTTGCCCACCACCATCATCAGGTCGGCCAACTCATCAATGACGACCACGATGTGAGGCAGGCGCTGCAGCGGCTCAGGACTCTCGGGTGTCAAGCTAAACGGGTTGTAGATAAACTCGCCCCTAGCCTTGGCATCGTCAATCTTGACGTTGTAGCCGGCCAAGTTGCGCACACCCATCTTGCTCATCAGCTTGTAGCGCTTCTCCATCTCGGCCACGCACCAATTCAGTCCGTGCGCAGCCTGGCGCATATCGGTCACCACCGGCGCCAGCAGGTGCGGAATGCCTTCGTAGACCGACATTTCCAGCATCTTGGGGTCGATCATCAGAATCCGCACATCGCGCGCTTCGGCCTTGTACAGCAGGCTCAAAATCATCGCGTTGATACCTACCGATTTGCCCGAGCCCGTAGTACCCGCTACCAGCACATGCGGCATCTTGGCGAGGTCGGCAACGATCGGGTTGCCCACGATGTCTTTACCCAGGCCCATGGTCAGCATGGACTTACTGTCGTTGTAAACCTGAGAGCCCAAAATCTCGGAGAGCTTGATGCTCTGGCGCTTGGCGTTGGGCAGCTCCAGCGCCATGTAGTTTTTTCCAGGAATAGTTTCCACTACGCGGATGGATACGAGACTCAAGCTACGCGCCAAATCTTTGGCTAGACCGACGATCTGCGAACCCTTCACGCCCGTGGCGGGCTCGATCTCATAGCGTGTAATCACCGGCCCCGGCTGGGCCAGAACCACGCGCACTTCGACACCAAAGTCTTTCAACTTTTTCTCAATCATGCGGCTGGTCATTTCCAGCGTCTCGGGCGCCACGGTTTCCTGACGCAGCAGGGCGGCGTCCAGCAAGGCCACTTGGGGCAGCTTGCTGTCGGGCATTTCAATGAATAGGGGCTTCTGACGCTCTTTGGCCACGCGCTCACTCGGGGGCAGGTCCACCAGTACCGGTTCAATCACCACCGGAGCCACCACGGGTTTGCTGCGGCTGGCGCGGGCAACGGGTGCTGGCGCGTCCACCCCGCCCGTCGCGCTAAAGCTGGGCGCGACTACGCCAGGCAACGCCGTCGGCTCGACAAGGTCGTCAAAGTCGGCGTCATCGCGGGCCCGCTCGCGCATGGCGCGTTGGCCCAGCTCCAGGTCTTGGGCGAGTTCACGTCGCTCGCGTTGGGATTCAACCAAGCCATGGAGCCAACCGCCCAAGCGCTCGGCCACCTGCATCCAGGAAAAACCAAACACCAGGGCTGAGCCAATCACACCCATGGCAATAGCGACCAATCCTGAGCCCGCAAAGCCTAACCAACGCAGCGCTGTAGGGCCCACCCAGTAACCCACGGCACCACCGCTATGCCCTGGTAGCCGCAACTCCAGGCTGTAAAGGCGCGTCCATTCCAGACTGGTGCTCGCCAGCATCAACAAGACCAGCCCGGTCCAAAATGCCAGACGTTGGCGCCCCGTAACGCCAGAGCCTTCGCCCCGCAGGCGATTGGCCAACAACGACAGCCAGCTTCGCACAGCCACAGCTACGCACCACCAGACGGAAAAGCCAAGCAAAAAGTAGCTCATATCGGCAATCCAGGCACCAAACCGCCCGACCCGATTACCCACCAGCATGCCCGTACCCGACGTGGACCAGGCTGCATCGCCGACGGTATAGCTCGTTAAGGCAATGACCCACAAAACCAGGGCAACGAAGCCCAATATCAACAGGATTTCATTGCCAAAGCGACCGAACCCGGTGGGCGCAGGCGCATCGCCCCGAATAGGGGGGGAGTTTTGGAGGGTGTGCAGGGAGTACGTCATGAGAAAAATCAGTCAACCCTAGCTTAACGCAAGCCTAAGGCCGTCCGTGCACGGGCTACGTCACACAAAGTAACGGGATAAATCAGCGCGGCATGGCGCGGCGCTCGTAGACGCGCACCATACCGCCATCCAAAGTCTCGAAAAAACCTTGCTCTTCAAAGTCTTTCATGACGCGGCTGACCATTTCACGTGAAGCGCCCACCATCTTGGCAATGTCTTGGCGGGATATCTTCTCCCGTATCAACAATTGGCCACTTTCGTCGGGCTCGGCAAATTCCAGCAGCACATTGGCCACGCGCCCATACACGCCCATCAGTGCCAGCGAGCCGATCTTACGATCAGCATTGCGCAGGCGCTCCACCAGCCCCCGCATTACAGCTAAAGCCATGGGCATGTTGTCGTGCAGACAACGCAAAAAATCATCGCGCCCCAGTATCAACACGTCCATCTGGCGCTCTGCGGTCACAGTAGCTGAGTGCGGTTCGCTGTCGATCATACTCATCTCACCGATGTAGTCACCCGAACGCAGTGTGGCCAATATGACCTCGCCACCCTTACGGTCGGTCATCAGCACGCGCGCACGGCCCGACAAAATGATGTAAAGCGCGTTCGTATGCTTACCCTGTTCGACAACAGTTTCGCCTTTTTGGAAACGGCATTTGGACACCGAACCCGCGAGCGATTCAGCTTGGATGGGTGTCAGCATGGAAAAAATGGGGACCCTGCGAATTAAATCCAGGTTAGTCAGCATTGACATTCGATTAATTCCGGCTCGTCTAGGCCGTGTTTCTTACAATCCACCGAAATGTACACGCATGGCGCGCCGTATCCATACCTAGTTTCACCTACTGTAAAGGCTTCTTATGTCTAACATCCAACACGCCAAGGTTTTAATCCTGGGCTCTGGCCCGGCCGGCTACACCGCTGCGGTCTACGCTGCTCGCGCTAATCTGAGCCCTGTACTGGTCACTGGCATGGCACAGGGCGGACAACTCATGACCACCACCGAAGTGGACAACTGGCCCGCCGACGTGAACGGAGTACAGGGCCCGGAGCTGATGCAACGTTTCTTAGAACACGCAGAGCGTTTTAAGACCCAGATTATTTTCGATCATGTGAGCAGCGTAGACCTGAGCAAGCGCCCCTTTACGCTCAAAGGTGACAGCGGGGAATACACCTGCGATTCTCTGATCATTGCCACGGGCGCATCGGCCAAATACCTGGGCTTGCCGTCTGAGACAGCGTTTATGGGCCGCGGCGTATCGGGCTGTGCGACTTGCGACGGTTTCTTTTACCGCGACCAGATTTGCTGCGTGGTGGGTGGCGGCAACACGGCTGTGGAAGAGGCGCTGTATCTCTCCAACATCGCCAGTAAGGTCTACCTCGTGCACCGCCGCGACAAGTTCAAAGCAGAGCCTATTTTGGTGGACAAGCTGATGGAAAAAGTAGCGGCGGGGAAGATCGTCCTTAAAACTTTCCAAACGCTGGACGAGGTGCTGGGCGATGCCTCTGGCGTCACCGGTATCCGGGTCAAGAGTGTGCACGACGGCTCTACCGAAGACATCCATTTGAGTGGTTGCTTTATTGCTATCGGCCATGCACCCAATACAGAAATCTTTCAGGGCCAACTGGAAATGGCGGGCGGCTATATCGTCACCCAGGGTGGGCTCAAGGGTTTTGCCACGCAAACATCGATCCCCGGAGTGTTTGCAGCGGGCGACGTGCAAGACCACGTGTACCGCCAAGCCATCACCAGCGCGGGCACGGGTTGCATGGCAGCCCTGGACGCGCAGCGCTTCTTGGACCAAGAGTAAGGTCTTGCGCTATAATCCAAGGCTTTGCTGAAAACAGCCCGTGAGGGCACGTTCGCAGCATTTGGGTTACCGCCACCCTTATTCTTGGCGAGGTCAGGCTAGAGCGAGATCGGGCTGGTTTTTCAAACCGCCCAATCGACAGTGATAGCTGTTCAATGTATCGGAGTGTCCATATGGCACGCGTATGTGAAGTTACGGGCAAAGGCCCCATGGTCGGAAACAATGTTTCCCACGCCAACAACAAAACCAAGCGCCGGTTCCTACCGAACCTGCAATACCGCCGTTTCTGGGTCGAGACAGAAAACCGTTGGGTTCGCCTGCGGATTTCAAACGCAGGTCTGCGTTTGATCGACAAGAAGGGTATTGATGTTGTGCTCGCAGATTTGCGCGCACGTGGCCAGGCATAAGGAGCAAAACCATGGCAACCAAAGGCGGACGCGAAAAAATCAAGCTGGAATCCACAGCAGGTACTGGTCATTTCTACACGACCAGCAAGAACAAAAAGACCATGCCCGAGAAAATGTTGATCAAGAAATTTGATCCCAAAGCTCGCAAGCACGTGGACTACAAGGAAATGAAGCTTAAATAATGTCCTGGGGATAGATCTTTAGTTCTGTTCCCTCGCCTTAAGTTCTTCTAGAAGAACCCGCCCTCTCAATGAGTTGGCGGGTTTTTTGTTGTTCTTCTCACTCTGCTACGGAATACCAAACGACTGCACTTCAATTGCCCGCATCAGGCAAGGGCCAGGCCTTTTACTCCGTGTCCCCCACCCGCTGCGCGGGCTCCTCCTTTACCTCCGTAAAAGGCCTGGCCCTTGCCTGCCGCTGGAGTGGTCTGTGTGCGAAGGGAATCGAATCAAACATCTTTCGAACGCATCAAATCGAAGGATCGGCCGGGCTGTGCGTTATGCGTAGGTAAAAGGAGGAGGCCGCGCAGCGGCCGGGGGACACGGAGCAGAACGCACAGCCCGGCTGATCCGGAGCGTATACACGGGGATGCATCACTCTCGGCTACCAAACCAAGCAGACGTAAAAAAGCCCGCTCAAAAACGGGCTTTCTTGACTACCGCGGGGCTAAGCGTTACACACGCGCCGCACGCAGTTGCATCGAGAACTCACGCAGTGCAGTGATGCCGCTTTCTTCGGCCCGCTGGCACCACGCTTGCAGGTCCTTGGCGAGCTGATCGCGAGACACGGAAGTGTTGAGCCACATCTGACGCAGTTCTTCGCGCATAGTCACCATCTTGTCCAGCACCGGGGACACAGCACGGGCCTGGGCCAACTGAGGAGCCGCCGCCGCTGGCACCTTTTCTTCATCGCGGTGCATCCAGCGCTTGGCAGCTTTGATCATGGCGGCATCAGCGCTACGGGCTTTCATGGATTCAAACTCATCGCGGGCTGCTTGGCGCACGCCTTTTGCATAGGTCGCCATGATTTCGTAGCGGTTAGCAATCAGGGCCTCCAAAGTCTTCTCATCGGCCACAGGGCGGATATCGCCGTAGGCCGCTTTGGGAGGCGTCTTCTTCACTTTAGCCAAGCCAACAGCCTGCATGATGGAGATGTACATCCAACCAATATCGAACTCGTAGGGCTTAACCGATAACTTGGCCGACGTGGGGTAGGTGTGGTGGTTATTGTGCAGCTCTTCACCGGCAATGATGATGCCCCAAGGAGAGATGTTGCGGCTGTGGTCAGTCGCTTCAAAATTGCGATAGCCCCAAAAGTGGGCAGCGCCATTGATGATGCCCGCGGCCGTGATGGGTGTCCAAGCCATTTGCAGGGCCCACACTGCCAATCCAGCAGCGCCAAACAAGAACAGGTCAATGATCATCATCAGGCCCACGCCTTGCCACGAGTAGCGGGCATACAGATTATTTTCAATCCAATCATCTGGCGTACCGTGGCCAAAACGGGCCATAGTTTCCTTGTTTTTGGATTCCGTGCGGTACAACTCAGCCCCTTGAAACAGCACTTTTTTGATGCCATAGACGTGGGGGCTGTGCGGATCTTCCGCTTGCTCACACTTGGCGTGGTGTTTCCGGTGGATGGCAGCCCACTCCTTCGTAACTTGACCGGTGGTCAGCCACAGCCAACAGCGGAAAAAATGCGAAGCGATGGGGTGCAAGTCCAGCGCGCGGTGTGCCTGGTGACGGTGCAAAAACACCGTCACGCTGATCATGGTGACGTGGGTCATGGCCAAGGAGAACAGCACGATCTGCCACCAAGTCAAATCCCAAGTGCCGTGGGCTAGCCATTCAACGGCCGCATTCAACACAGCCCAATCAGGTAACAACATAGTTAGATCGCTCTCTATAGGAGGAGTTACTGCAAGAGCCGCCAACGACGAGTCGGCGACGATGCATCAATTTTAGTATTTAGGTGATGGTTTGGCTATTAATATTCCAATTAAGTTAAAAGTATTTAACTTTCATCAAAATAGTCACTTCTTTTGCCAAACTGCAGCAAAAAAACCATCAGTCGAATGCTTGTGGGGCCATAAACGCAGATAAAGCGCGCCTTTCTCACCGCCTGCGCACAGTTTTTGGGCTTCGGCGACTTTCAATCCGTCGAGGATGTCTCCACATGACAGCGGGATAAAGTCGGGGTTTGCTATGGAGAATGCCTCACCGATAGCCTCGTTTTCTTGCGGCAGCACGCTGCAAGTGGCATAGACCAAGCGACCACCTGGCTTTACCAAACGGGCCGCGCTTTGCAAAATGGCAGTCTGCTTGATGGCCATTTCCTCAACTGCTTTCTCGTTTTGGCGCCACTTCAGATCCGGGTTGCGGCGCAGTGTGCCCATGCCGGTACACGGTGCATCGACCAAAACGCGGTCAATCTTGCCGCTCAAACGTTTGACGCGGTCATCGCGCTCATGGGCAATGGCCGCCGGGTGCACATTGGACAGGCCGCTGCGCGCCATGCGGGGTTTGAACGAATCCAGACGCCCTGCCGAGGTATCAAAGGCGTACAGGCGCCCGGTGCTGCGCATGGCCGCGCCAATGGCCAGGGTTTTGCCCCCGGCACCGGCGCAAAAATCTACGACCATCTCGCCGCGTTTAGCGTCGACCAGCATGGCCAACAGCTGCGAACCTTCGTCCTGCACTTCAAAGTCGCCACGGGTGAAGGCTTCCATCTTGTTCAGCGCGGGTTTGCCAGCAATACGCAGGCCCCAGGGGGAATACGGCGTGGGCACGGCCTTGATACCGGCCTTGGCCAACTCTTTTTGCACATCAGCGCGCTTGGCTTTGAAGTCATTCACGCGCAAATCGAGACCTGCGCCTAAATTGAAGCTCTCCACCAAAGGCCAGAATTCATTGCCCACCTGGTCTTTCAGGGGTTGCACCAACCACTCGGGTAGGTTGTGGCGGTGGCGCTCCATCAAATCTCCGGGTTTGACGGCTTCGCATTGGTCTAACCAGCGAGTCTCTTGGTCGGTGAGTGCGCTGCGCAGGAAATCACCGGGACCGTAGAAGCCCAAGATCGCTAGACGGCGCTCTTTGGGTCCGCTGCCCGAGGGGGCTAAGTGGTCGAACAGCAGTTTTTTGCGCAATACGGTGTAAACCGTTTCGGCCATGGTGGCGCGCTCGCGCGGCCCCAGGCCGCGGTGCTCACGGAAAAAGCGCGACACGATGGCGTCGGCGGGGTGGTCAAATTTGAGGGTGAGCCGGACCAACTCGGAACAGGCTTCTAACAAGGCTTTTGGATGCATAGGGTAGGATTGTCCCACGACGCGCAAGGCCGCCCCGAGGCGAGTATCGCCGCACGCCGCGCAGAGATTTCTTGATGACTGATGAAAACCTACCCCCTTTGATCACCACGCCACCCGGCCACTACCGCCATTACAAGGGCGGTTTGTACGAGGTGTTGGACACCGTGCGCCACAGCGAAAGCCTGCAGCCGATGACGCTGTATCGCGCGCTGTACGGCAAACACGGTCTGTGGGTGCGCCCCGCTGCGATGTTTCTCGAAGAGGTGGTGATTGACGGTATACGCCAGCCGCGTTTTACACGAATTGAAGGTTAAAAGCGGCTGAGGCCCAGGTAAAATATAGCTGTCCAGCTATTCATTTTGTAGCAGCCTAGCCCAGTCGCAATGGCAAGTAAAGCCGTGAACCATCCCGCAGCACCAGTAGCGCCATGGATTTATCCGGGAGGGCCGCCAGCCTGCGCACCTGCGCGATGGTCGTTACGGGTGTGGTGTTGATGGCCAGCAGCAAATCACCCGCTTGTAGGCCCGCACGCTCGGCGATGCCACTCACCTTTTCAATCACCAGGCCGACTGCGGCATCCGGCCCACGCAGCTCATCGGGTTTGAGCGCGCGCAAACTTACGCCCAGGCGGTCGATGGTGGCTAGCGGGGTACCCAGTTCGGGCTTGGGGGTGTCGGTTTTGGAATCGTCCATGGATGCGTGAAGGAGCGTCGCTTTGCCACCGCGCCACACCATCAAGTCCAGCTTGTCGCGCGGCTGGGCCAGGCTGACGATGGCCGACAAATCTCCGGCGCGCGCAATCTCCTGGCCATTGGCCGTTAGCACCACATCGCCCACCAGCACGCCTGCGCGTTCGGCCGCGCCACCGGGACTGACATCGGACACCAGAGCGCCGGTGGGTCGTGGCATTTGAAACGACTCGGCCAGCAACTGATCGACCTCCTGCACGCCGATGCCCAGCTTGGCGTGGCGAACCTTGCCAGTGGCTACGATTTGCTGCGCCACGCGGTTAGCTACGTCCATGGGAATGGCAAACGACACGCCCTGGTAACCGCCCGACAAGGTAAATATTTGCGCGTTGATGCCAATCACTTCCCCCGCCATATTGATCAGCGGGCCGCCCGAGTTACCGGGGTTGATAGCCGCATCCGTCTGGATGAATGGTACCGAGCCGTCCCCCGGCAGCGAGCGCCGCGTTGCGCTGATCACACCGGCGGTAACCGTGCTTTCAAAGCCAAACGGAGAGCCAATTGCCAGCACCCATTCACCCACTTGCAGGGGCCGCGGTGGGGCCAGAGAGACACTAGGCAAACCTTGGGCATCAATCTTCAGCACCGCAATATCGGTGAGCTTGTCGGTACCCAGCACTTTGGCGACAAACTCGCGCCGGTCGGTCAGTTTGACCACTACTTCGTCCGCGTCGCTGACCACATGGGCGTTGGTCAAGATCAAGCCATCGGCCCGCACGATAAAGCCCGAGCCCTCACCGCGCACGGGCATGCTGAGCTGTGGAGGCAAGGCGCCAAAGCGCTGCTGAAAGCGTTTCAAAAATTCGCGCATGACAGCGTCATCACGTGAGCCTTCGGCGTCCGTATCGGAAACCAGAAGATCGTCGGCCGTCGAAACCTTGCGCACGCCGCGCACGCTGATATTGACCACGCTGGGCGACAGCTTGGCTGCGATGCGGGTCATATCGGGCAGACCGCTGGTGGTGGCTGGGGCGGCGTTTGGCGTGGGGTTTGCGGCCTGCGCCTGACTCAGCACGGGTACAGCCAGCAGCGTAAGGAGCCCAAATGCCCACGCGGACAGCCGGGTGGGCAGTAGCGCAATGTGTGGGTGGGTGAGGATTGCGCGCGGGGAAGGCGATACGAGATACAGCATGCCCGCATCTTGGGTGGCGTGCTTGGCGCGCCGGTAACAGGCTGGTGAAGCGCAGGTAAAGCTGCTGCAGCCTGGCTTAGACTGGTTTAGGCATCAAAAGTGCCTGGGGCCCAGGTAAAACCTGCCTGGATAGCTACTATTTTGATAGCAAATTTGCAATCGCCTGCGGATAGATGCGATGCTCCTGGCTCAGTACGCGGGCGGCAAGCGCCTCGGGCGTGTCGCTTGGCAGTACGGGCACTGCGGCCTGGGCCAGGATGGGGCCGTGGTCCAGATCCGCAGTAACCTGGTGCACCGTGGCACCGGCAAACTGGCAGCCGGCCTCAATCGCACGGCGGTGGGTGTTTAGTCCAGCAAATGCAGGCAACAGCGAGGGATGGATGTTGACCAAGCGCCCCGCGTAGTGCGCCACAAAGCCAGGAGTGAGGATGCGCATGAAGCCTGCCAACACCACCCAGGGCTGATGCGCAGGGGTGGCGTAGCCATCAATCACTTGCGTCAGTGCGGCGTCAAAATCTTCGCGGCTGGCGTAGGCCTTGTGGTCTAGCACGGCGGTGGAGATATCTTGGCTTTTGGCATACGCCAAACCTTCGGCCTCTGCTTTGTTGCTGATCACTGCGGCCACGCGGGCGCCGAAGCGGCGCTCCCACTGCTGTTGCTGGGCGGCCTGCACGATAGCGGCCATATTGGAGCCGCCGCCGGAGATCAAGATAACGATGTTCTTCATGGTCGGGGGCGATTATCGTCGGGCCGCGCCACACCGCTGGCAACGCCCAAGACCATAATCTGCCCACCATGCATGACACCACCCACCCCATTGACGATTCCACTCATAGTCCCGTGGCGCCTAAGGCCCCAACCGCACAACTCACCGCCATCGAAGCCCGCGTCTTGGGCACGCTGATGGAGAAAGCCCGCACCGTGCCCGACAGCTACCCGCTCTCGCTGAACGCCCTGATTGTGGGTTGCAACCAAAAAACAACCCGGGACCCAATCATGGAGCTCTCGGAAGCCGATGTCGCCCAGGCCCTGAATGCCTTGCAGGAACGCAATCTGGTGCACCAAAGCAGCGGCGGGCGCACCGGACGCTACACGCACAACTTCCAGCGCGGCATTGGCGTTCCAGAGCAGTCTGCTGTGTTGTTGGGCCTACTGATGCTGCGCGGCCCACAAACCGCGGCTGAATTGCGGCTCAACACCGAGCGCTGGTACAAGTTTGCCGATATTTCCTCGGTCGAAGGTTTTTTGGAAGAGTTGCAGGACCGATCGGCAGAAAAAGGCGGCGCGTTGACCGTGAAGCTGCCCCGCGCGCCCGGTGCGCGCGAACAACGCTGGGCGCACCTGTTGTGTGGCCCGGTTGACACCCGCTTTGGAGCAGGTGCGGCGGGTGCCCAGGGTGGCACCACAGCCGAACGGCTAGCGGCACTGGAGGCTGAAGTAACCACGCTACGCGCCACGGTGCAATTCCTGTGCAATGAACTAGGACTGTCACCTTCTTCACAGCAATAAACGAACGATCGTGCTAAAAACCAGCTAGAAATCGTTTTGGCATCCCCTTTAGACCCAGGAGACATGTATGGATTTGGCTTTCACCCCTGAAGAGCAACAGTTTCGCGAGGATATTCGCGCGTGGGTACACGGCAACCTGCCCGCCCACATTGCGCACAAAGTCCACAACGCCCTGCATTTAAGCCGCGACGATATGCAGGAATGGGCCAAGATTCTGGGTAAGAAGGGCTGGCTCGGCCACGCTTGGCCCAAGGAATTCGGTGGCCCGGGTTGGAACTCCATCCAAAAGCATTTGTTTGAAGAAGAGTGCGCGCTGGCCGGTGCACCCCGCGTCGTGCCGTTTGGCCCGGTGATGGTGGCCCCAGTCATCATGGCCTTTGGCAATGCTGAGCAACAACAACGCTTTTTGCCTGGCATTGCCGATGGTAGCGTGTGGTGGAGCCAGGGTTATAGCGAGCCGGGCTCGGGCTCCGATCTGGCCTCCCTGAAATGTAAGGCCGAGCGCGTGGGTAACACGTACATTGTCAACGGTCAGAAGACCTGGACGACGCTGGGCCAGTACGGCGAGTGGATCTTTTGCCTGGTGCGCACCAGCTCCGAAGGCAAACCCCAAACCGGCATTTCCTTTTTGTTGATCGATATGAAATCGCCAGGGGTGAGCGTGCGACCCATCATCATGCTGGACGGCGGACACGAGGTGAACGAGGTCTGGTTTGACAACGTGGAAGTACCGGTCGAGAACCTGATTGGCGAAGAAAACAAAGGCTGGAACTACGCCAAGCATTTGTTGGCCCACGAGCGCACCAATATTGCTGACGTGAACCGTGCCAAGCGCGAACTTGAGCGCTTGAAGCGCATCGCCAAAGCAGAGGGTGTATGGGATGACATTCGTTTTCGCGATGAGATCGCCAAGATAGAAGTGGACGTGGTCGCGCTAGAGATTCTGGTGCTGCGCGTGCTGGCGGCCGAAAAATCCGGCAAGCAATCGCTGGACATTGCAGGTCTGTTGAAAATTCGCGGCAGCGAAATTCAACAGCGTTACACCGAGCTGATGATGCTGGCGGCGGGGCCGTTTGCGATCCCCTTTGTGCGTGAAGCCATGGAAGCCGGCTGGCAAGGCGACTTCCCTGGCGGTATCCTGGGAAATGCACCACTGGCATCTACCTACTTCAACATGCGCAAGACCACCATTTACGGTGGCAGCAATGAAGTGCAACGCAATATCGTCGCCCAAACCGTTCTCAGCTAAAGCTGTAGAACGCCAACGATTTCGTTTTACGAACAAGACCGCTCCCCCGAGCCCCCTCCACAAGGGAGCTCCATTCAGAGCTACGCAAGATATAGGAGTTTGATATGGATTTCGATTTTTCTGACGACCAAGTGCAATTGGGCGATGCCGTACGCAAATGGGTTGACAAGGCTTACGCCTTCGATCGTCGGCGTGCAACGGA
The DNA here is from genome assembly GCA_025363275.1 of Burkholderiales bacterium. GTDB lineage: Bacteria > Pseudomonadota > Gammaproteobacteria > Burkholderiales > Burkholderiaceae_C > Allorhodoferax. The sequence goes on from JANYEE010000178.1 coordinate 21,155, forward strand.
GAAAGCCGGCGGCTTTGACCGCGCTGCATTCGCGGAGATGGCTGAGCTGGGCCTGACCGGGTTGTATGTGCCTGAAGACGATGGCGGACTGGGCATGGGGCCTGTAGAAGGCATGGTGGTGATGGAAGAGCTGGGGCGCGGCATTGTGTTGGAGCCGCTGGTCCAATCGCTGATTGCCGGTGCCGTGATTGCTGGCTATGGCGACGCCGCTAACAAAGCCGCCTGGCTGCCCGGTATCGCCAGTGGCGAGAAACTGGTGGTGCTGGCCTACCAGGAGCGCGGCGCGCGCTACCAACTTGATGTTTGTGAAGCTAAAGCGACGCAGGCCCCCGGCGGCTATGTACTGAGCGCTACAAAAAGCATAGTGCCAGTGGGTGACCATGCGGACGCCTTCATCGTGCCCGCCAAGATCAACAGCCAGTTGGCTTTGTTTGTGGTGGAGCGCCAGTCTTCGGGCGTCAGCGCCCGTGGCTACGGAACCCAGGATGGAAGCCGCGCCGCAGAGGTTAGTTTCAAAAACGCCCCAGCGACCTTGCTGACCACCCATGGCCAAGTGGCACTGGAACACGCAGTGGACATCGGTATTGCCAGCGTGTGCGCCGAGGCGGTGGGTGTGATGGACAAAACCTTGGCGATTACCGCCGAGTACATGAATACGCGCAAGCAGTTTGGCGTAGCCATCAGCAGCTTCCAGGCGCTGCGCCACCGCGCAGCCGATATGAAGATGCAACTGGAGTTGGCCCGCTCCATGAGCTACTACGCGTCATTGAAACTAAACGCACCCGCACCGGAGCGCCGCGCCGCGCTGGCCCGTGCCAAGTACCAGTTAGGGCAGAGCATGCGCTTCATTGGCCAGCAAGCTGTGCAACTACACGGCGGCATCGGCGTCACGGATGAGTACATCGTCAGCCATTACTTCAAGAAGCTTACGCAGTTGGAAATGACTTTTGGCGACAGCTTGCACCACTTGGGTGAAGTGTCTGCCCGCATGCAAGAGACGGCGGGCGTTTTCGCCTGATAACACCTGAAAAAAGGATCAGGAAGCGGCTAAACCCAAGTCCTGATCCTGCAGTAATTGCTCTAGCGCGCGCCCCACAATCGGCACCTGATCCACCACGGTCAAGCGGCCCAAACGGGCCATAGCAGCCAATTCGCGTTCTGAGCGCACAAAGGCATCAAAACCATCGCGGTTGGTGAACAGCAAACGGGTGCGCAGCGGGCTGACCCAGCTCAAACGGCAGCGCACACGCGTGCCTTCCTCGATCTCCACGTCAAACCACATACCACGCTTGAAATCGTGGGCCACGTTTTCAAATAAATCCTCGTCCTCTAGCGCCTGGCGCGCCGCACGGCGTTCGTCGAGCTGCTTGATCGCCTCTTTGCCCTGACGCGATTCCAGTGCGGCGGCCTGACTGTCGGGCTCGGGCACCTTCTTCATGCGGATTGCTAAGGTGTGGGTATTGATCAGGCGACGCGTAAACGTCGCGCGGCCTTCGCCATCCCAACCGATAGCATCCAGACCCGTGTTGAGCTGGCGCACCAAGTCTGGCAACACGGCTACCAGTTCGCGGCGTTGCTCGGAGGTGGTTTTGGGTTCTGTAGACCAGATCAGCAGATCCATGGTCTTGATGGCTTGGTCGCAAGCCGCCGCGCTGTCTTCGCCTGACTGTAGCGCGCGCGCAATCACATCGCGCCATTCATTGGTCAAAAACGGCAGCAAGAACGGCCCCAGAGGCTTGTCTTCGGCACGCTCGCTCAAGTGTTTGTGGATCAACTCGTCGGCTTGGGCTTTAGCGTGCTCGTCAGACTCCACCTGGTGTTCGGCCTGGGCTGCAGGCTCCACTCGGTTTTGTATCTGTTGTTCGGACTCAAACAAGAACTCCGTAAAGTTCCGCAACAGGTCCGAAAACAAATCCAGATCGTCTTCAAACTCGGTCAGCACCCGCTGCACGGTGGACTCAATGCGCACGTACAGCGGATCTTCTTCACCCTTTTCCGGGGCCCAACCTACCGAGGCACCCGCTAGCGTATCCACCAGGCGGCGGGCGGGGTGTTCGTCAGACAGAAAGAAGTCGCGGTCAATCATGGCCGCCTTGAGCACCGGAATCTGCAGACGACCGATGATGACTTTCATCTGCATGGGGATAGCCTGGTCGGCAAATACGAAGTCGAAGACTTCGGCCAGCGCGTCCACCGTCCCGCGGTCGAGTTCGGGGGCACTGCGAATTTCTTCACGGTCGCGCATTTGGCGCAGCACATTCGGGTCAGACGGGTCATGCCAGTCAGACATCGGACTTTCAAACGACTCGCCCGCACCTGCCTGCAAATTACCCAAAAAACCCATCAGGGCGGGGTCAGCGGCTTCCAGGACCGGCCGCGTGCGGGGCCCATAGTCAGAGTCATCGTCGTCTTGCCGAGACTGCGCGCGCTGAAACCCGATGCGCTGCAAGAACTGCCGCGCGTGCGCCGCCACGGTGCGCCGCGCAGGCTCCAATGCAGCCCAGGCCGAGCGCGAACCACCATCGTCCAGAGGAGCCATACCGGATTGCAGGCTACCAGCGCCGGAAGACCCTGCAGACCCGCCACCTTGCAACGGTGCATGGCCGGTAGCACCACCGCCACCATTGCCGCTTCCACCACCACCGCCATTTTGTTGCGGCTTGGGTCCACCCGGCACACCGCCCACGGTACGCCGAATCACCAAACTGCGCTGCGACGACATGCCCGCTTTCGCCAAAGTCGCGTTCAGTTCCTCATAGAGCGGAGCCAGGTCCAGAAAACTCGCGGGCTCCAACGCGACCGCAAAGTCTTCCGAGGTTTGCGGATCCAGCTCGCACTTGTCCCAGGCGCGCGCAAACGCACGTAAAAAGACCAGCGGATGAAACGGGTTGTCAGCGCCAGATAGAGACTCTTTTCCCAGCAACTGCGTCAGTCGCTGGGATAGCGACTCCAGCCCGCTTTCGTAGCGCTGGCAAAACCGCTGGGCCACCCGGTCCAGCAATAGGATGCGCTCCACGTCGTCAATATCGATCAGGCTAAGGCTTAGGCCCTGCCGCCCGTCATCCAGGGGCATGGCCCTGGATGAGAGTTTTGCAGGATCAGGCAGAGCGCTGGTCAGTGCCGCGGACAGTTCTTCCGACAACGAAGCCTGTAGGGCAGTGTGAAATTCCGCGCCAAATTTACCCAAGAGCGTGTGTATTGAGCGTAGATTTTGACCCTGAACCAGGGGCGGTCTGGCATCGATCAGCTCTAACAAATGAATGCGTAGGCGCTGCAAGACATCGTCTTCGCGGTTGGCAAAAAAGCTCAGGGTTTGGGCAATCAGCTTACGCGCCACCCGCAAAGACTGGCCGTACTGCTCGTGGGCAGTGCGTACCGGCGTCGCGGCCGACAATTCGGAGTGCATGCTGGATCCGGTCATTTAACCAATTTGCCGCTTACGGGCCATAAAAATTAGGGGGGAGTTAGACCGAATTGTGAAGGATTCGACCCCAGAGGCAGTCGACACCATAACAACTTTTACACATTCACACAGCCGCGGCCGCTGGCAAGTGTAAGGGGTTGTAACCCGCTTGGACGCAGCCATCTGCGAACGATCTAAGAGGTGCTGCCCGGGCGGGCCATTTGTCCCAAAACAAGGCGGGCAGTTGTCAAGTTGGTTGCACAAAGCACATCGTGCACATCGCAGGCCCGTACCAGAGCGTTGATATCGGGCTCGTGTGGCTGGGGTGTCATGGGATCACGCAAGAAAATAACTGCATCCACCTGCCCCACGGACAGACGCGCGCCAATCTGCAAATCACCACCCAGCGGGCCGCTGAGCATGCGCTCCACACTCAGGCCGACTTCGGCAATCAGGCGACTACCGGTGGTGCCGGTGGCACACAGATCGCACCCCATCAGGAAGACTGCAAATTCGCGGGCCAGCAGCACCATGCTGTCCTTTTTGTGGTCGTGGGCAATCAGAGCAATACGCGGTCGGGGCATGGAATCTAAGTAACAGTCAAATGAGCAAACGCGACGACTTCGGCACATGCGCCATCAAGAACTCCATCTGGTCGGCCAAGATGCGCCGGTTGCGCAGAATGAAGTCTTCCCACAGGCTGGGCACATACGGGGCGTAGAGCAAAGGCATATGTGCCTGCTCAGGAGTGCGATGGCTTTTGCGGTGATTGCAGGGTTTGCATGCGGTCACCACGTTCATCCAGGTATCGATACCTTTTTGGGCAAACGGGATGATGTGTTCGCGGGTCAAGTCTTCGTCGTAAAAATGTCCGCCACAGTAGGCACACACGTTGCGATCACGAGAAAAAAGCTTGCCGTTGGTCAGGCCCGGGCGCATGTGGAAGGGGTTGATGCTAGGCACACCCTTAGTGCCAATGATGCTGTTGACCCGGATGATGGACTGCTTGCCCGTAACTGCGTTGTGGCCTCCGTGGAACACTGCAACCTGTCCACCTGATTCCCAGCGCACCTCATCGGCCGCATAGTGCGTGACCGCTTGCTCCAGCGATATCCACGACTGGGGCAACCCCTGGGCCGACAATTTCAAGACTTTCACAACATGCTCTCCTGAAACTTTGCGGGAAAGACCGCAGTTACGCGAAGCGAACCAGCTCTGTCTCCAACACCGTAAAACAGGCTGTAGTAGTAGCCAAAGGTGTTTGCGCCAATAGCTACGTCACAATATACCTTGTTTCTGTGACAAATCGACTTCAAGCCCAGACCGCCCGTGCGCGGTCTGCTATCAAAAAGATAACAAACCCATGAAGGTTTTCCGCGGTCTCCAGCATCCGGGTATTGCCCCGGCCAGCGCCATAACGATTGGCAACTTTGACGGCGTGCACCGCGGCCACCAGGCCATGCTGGCGCTCTTGAAAAGCGAAGCTCAGCAGCGCGGTGTGGCCAGCGTCGCGCTGACTTTCGAGCCCCACCCACGCGACTACTTTGCCGAGCTGCACCAAAAGCCGGAGCTGGCGCCAGCCCGAGTGGGCACGTTGCGCGACAAACTGAGCGATCTAGCCAAGTGCGGGGTCGACCAGACCGTGGTGCTGCCCTTTAACGCGGCGCTGGCGGGCTTGTCGCCGCAGGACTTCATTACCAAAGTGCTGGTGCAGGGTTTAGGTGCGCGCTATGTGCTGGTGGGCGATGACTTTCGCTTCGGCAAAGCCCGAGCGGGAGACTACGCAGTATTGGACGCTGCGGGCGAAGAACAGGACTTTGATGTGGCTCGCATGAATTCTTATGAAGTCCATAACTTGCGGGTCTCCAGCTCGTTGGTGCGCGAAGCCCTGGGCCATGGCCACATGGCCGACGCGGCGCGCCTGCTGGGTCGGCCGTATTGCATATCCGGCCATGTGGTGCACGGACGCAAACTGGGCCGCACACTGGGCCAGGATGCGCAGTATCCCTTGGGGATACGGACATTGAATTTGCGCTTTGCCCACTGGAAACCCGCAGCCAGCGGTATCTTTGTAGTGCTGGTGCATGGGCTGGCAGAAAAACCGCTTCAGGGTGTAGCCAACCTGGGGGTGCGCCCCTCGTTGGACCCCAATGATGTGAACGGTGGACGGGTGCTGCTGGAGACGCATTGCCTGGACTGGCCTTCTGAGTTGGGACCCGAAGGGGCCTACGGTAAAATCATTCGCGTGGAACTGTTACACAAACTGCACGACGAACTCAAATACGACGGTCTAGAATCCCTCACGCAGGGCATTCACCAGGACTGCGATCACGCGCGCGCCTGGTTGACAACCCACACTAGCACCCGAATTTGACGGGGCTTCCCGACGCACCTTGCCCCGCGTCTCCTGCCCTACCCCGGCGGGCTTGTGCTGTAGCGCAGCCCCCCACCCCAAATATTTCGATTGCTTGCACTCCAAGCGCACACCTGAGAGTTGGCTATGACTGAAAAGCAAGACTACCGCAACACCCTGAACCTGCCCGACAGCCCCTTCCCCATGCGCGGCGATTTACCCAAACGCGAACCGGCGTGGGTCAAAACCTGGAATGAAGAAGGCCTGTACAAAAAGTTGCGCGACGCGCGCCACGGTGCTCCGCTGTTCGTGCTACACGACGGCCCGCCCTATGCCAACGGCAAACTGCACATCGGCCACGCGCTGAACAAGATCCTGAAAGACATGATCGTCAAGAGCAAGCAGCTCGACGGTTTTGATGCGCAGTACATCCCCGGCTGGGATTGCCACGGTCTACCCATCGAAAATGCGATCGAAAAACTGCATGGCCGCAACCTGAGCCGCGACGACATGCAGGCCAAGAGCCGCGCGTTCGCTACTGAGCAGATCGGCCAGCAACGCGACGACTTCAAGCGCCTGGGCGTGCTGGGCGACTGGGAGCGCCCCTACCGCACAATGGACCCGGCCAATGAGGCGGGCGAAATCCGCGCGTTCAAGCGCGTGATCGAACGCGGCTTTGTTTACCGCGGCCTCAAGCCCGTGTACTGGTGCTTTGACTGCGGTTCGTCCTTGGCCGAGTTTGAAATCGAATACGCCGACAAGAAAAGCGACACGCTGAACGTGGCCTTTGAGTCCAACGATGTGGCTGGCTTGGCCCGCGCCTTTGGTCTCAGCGCCCTGCCTGCGGGCAAGCAAGTTTTTGCTGTCATCTGGACCACCACCGCCTGGACTATCCCCGCCAACCAAGCGCTCAATGCCCACCCCGAGCTGGAGTACGCGCTGGTGGACTCACCAAAGGGCGTGCTGCTGCTCGGTGCCAAACTGGTGGATAAGTGCCTGGAGCGCTTCGGCCTGACCGGCACGGTGCTGGCGACTGCCAAAGGCGAAGCCCTGCGCGGCCAGGTGTTCCGTCACCCTTTGTATGACCTGCCTGAGAGCGGCGGCGAATATAGCTACAAGCGCCTGTCGCCGCTGTACTTGGCCGACTATGTGAGCGATGGCGACGGCACAGGCATCGTGCACTCCTCACCCGCCTATGGCGTGGACGACTTCAACAGCTGCATCGCTAACGGCCTGAAGTACGACCAGATTCTCAACCCCGTACTGGGCAACGGCGTGTACGCCGAAGAGCTGCCCCTGTTCGGCGGCCAGCATATCTGGAAGGCCTGTGCCAATGTCATCGATACACTGCGCGAAAACGGTCGCCTGATGGCCACCATGGGCATCACCCACAGCTACCCGCACTGCTGGCGCCACAAGACGCCGGTGATCTACCGCGCTGCGGCGCAGTGGTTCATCCGCATGGACGAAGGCCCGGGCGTGTTCACCAAGGACAAGGCGCCCAAGACGCTGCGCCAGCTCGCGCTCGATGCCATCGCTGACACCGACTTCTACCCCGAGAACGGCCGCACCCGCCTGCGCGACATGATCGCCAACCGGCCTGACTGGTGCATCTCGCGCCAGCGCAGCTGGGGGGTGCCCGTGCCGTTCTTCCTGCATAAGGACAGCGGCGAGCTGCACCCGCGCACGATGGAGATCCTGGACCAGGCGGCGGACATCGTCGAGAAGGGTGGTATCGAAGCTTGGAGCCGTGTGACGGTTGAAGAAATCCTCGGCGCTGTAGATGCACCCAGCTACACAAAGAGCACCGACATCCTGGAAGTCTGGTTCGACTCCGGCTCCACGTTCCAGCACGTGCTGCGCGGCAGCCACAAGGATGCGTACGACCGCCCGCCATTCCATACCGAAGGGCCGGAAGCGGACCTGTACCTCGAAGGTCACGACCAGCACCGCGGCTGGTTCCACAGCTCGCTGCTGCTGGGCTGCGCGCTGTACGACCGCGCGCCGTACCAGGGGCTGCTGACCCACGGCTTTGCCACCGACGGCCAGGGCCGCAAGATGAGCAAGAGCCTGGGCAACACGGTGGAGCCGCAAACCATCACGACCAAGATGGGCGCCGAAATCGTGCGCCTGTGGGTCGCCAGCACCGACTACTCAGGCGACCTGAACATCGACGACAAGGTCCTGGCCCGCGTGGTGGACACCTACCGCCGTGTGCGCAACACGCTGAAGTTTTTGCTGGCCAATGTCAGCGACTTCAATCCTTTGAGCGACGCTGTTCCGTTTGACCAATTGCTGGAGATTGATCGCTACGCTTTGAGCCGCGCGGCGCAGTTACAGGCCGACATCCTGGCACACTTCAAGGTGTACGAGTTCCACCCCGTGGTCTCAAAGCTGCAGGTGTATTGCAGCGAAGACCTGGGTGCTTTCTACCTCGACATCCTGAAGGACCGCCTCTACACCACCGGCGCCAACAGCCTGGCCCGCCGCTCGGCACAAACGGCGTTATGGACCATCACGCAAGCCATGCTGCGCTGGATGGCGCCGTTCCTGAGCTTTACCGCCGAGGAGGCCTGGGCCGTGCTGGGTGCTGAGGGTAAAACGCCTGTAGCCACCAAGCTTTCCATCTTTATGGACGGCTATGTAAAGCTGGCTGCTACCGACGATGCGCTGCTGGCCAAGTGGACCCGCATTCGCGACGTGCGCGAAGCCGTCAACAAGGACATCGAGACGCTGCGTACTGCGGGCCAGGTGGGCGCATCGCTTCAAGCCGAGGTGACGCTGACGGTGCCTGCCGAAGAGTTCGCTATTTTGAGTAGCCTGGGTGATGACCTTAAGTTTGTGTTCATCACCTCTGCTATCACTTTGGTAGCTGGCGGCGTACAAACCATAAACGTGACAGCCTCAAACGGTACCAAATGCGAGCGTTGCTGGCATTACCGCAATGACATTGGTATCAATGCGGCGCACTCCACGCTGTGCGGCCGCTGCACCACTAACCTTTACGGCATTGGCGAAAATCGGACGTATGCGTAATGGCTAAAAGCACACACCTGTTCAAAAGCTCCGGCAGTAAGGGCGCAAACTTGCTGCAATGGCTGGGCTTGGCCTTCATCCTTTTGTTGATCGACCAGTTCACCAAAGTGCTGATAGTGGGTTACTACCAACTGGGCGACGGTACCTACGTCACCGGCTTCTTCAACGTGGTGCGGGCGCATAACACCGGTGCGGCGTTCTCGTTTTTAGCGGGGGCGTCGGGTTGGCAACGTTGGTTCTTCACGGGCCTGGGCCTGGCCGCGTCCATCGGCATCATCTGGATGCTGCGCGCGCACGCAGGGCAAAAGCTCTTCTGTTTTGCGCTGGCTTGTATTTTGGGTGGTGCCATTGGCAACGTTATTGACCGCGTGGCCTACGGCTACGTGATCGATTTTCTCGATTTTCACTGGGACTTCCTGAGTCCACTATTTCACGGTGGACATTTCCCGGCTTTCAATGTGGCAGACAGTGCCATCACTGTCGGAGCTACCAGTCTAATAATCGACGAGTTGCTGCGCGTGCGGGGCGGCGACTAGACCTAGAACAGAAAGCCAGCGGAGAAGACCTGCTCGCTCATCCAGATCGACTGGTCGGCAGAGCCCTGATACACCGGCACTCCCCGCAGGGCGCCATAGGCCAACTTTTGGGTGAGCTCTAAATAGATGGTTTTATAGAGCCGGTAGCGCAACCCCACCTCGACACCAGCCGTCCAACCGTTTACTTGCCACCAATCGTTTTTGGAAAAACAGCAAATATTCTGGTTCTTAGGCCCGACCTGATTTTCGTTACCAAGAATTTTGTTGTCTGCATGCGGAAGCAAAATGCCAGCTCCCGCACGACTGATTAACTGCAAATCGCCCGCTTGCTGCTCTGGTCCGCGCAGGTGGTGCAGCCACACTGCGTTAAGCATGATGTGGTTCAAGCCATTGTGCAACGCGTAGCTGAAGTTCTGTGGTGTGAGCTGCAAGTTACCATTTACCGGCTGGTTATTAATGGACCCACTGACGCCTACAGTCTGGCCGAAATCGGTGTTGTATTTAGTGTGGTCTAGTGAAAATTCGATCGCAAAAGTCTTTTCAGCGTTCATGAACTTGCCGACCCGCACGTTTTCCTGCGGGTTGGTGAAGTCTAGATTGGTCAGCGAGCTCAAGGTATCCGACACGCTGGACGGAAAGTCACTTGCCGCAGCCTTCTGCACCGTGAAGTCGTTACCCAAAGCGGGCTGCGAAATATGGATATCAGAGGGCGCGTACTGCTGGCGACTGTAGCCCCATGAAAAATACCACTTTCCCTCATCGCGCAGAGCCCGATCAATTTTCTCGCGCTCGATTTCAGCGGGTCCACGGACTACCGTGTTGGCGCTCGCCGCTTGCGGCGAACCTTGGGCCATCACAGCCAACGGGGTACTCAGCAAAATAGCGCCCATCAGCGCGTAAGTCGCAGGGCTCGTAGGGTATTTTTTCATAGTCTTTGATTTTACAGAGTCAGCACTGTGCAGCCCGTCGTCTTGCGGGCCTCCAGGTCACGGTGGGCCTGCTGCACCTCTTCCAGCGGGTAGCGCTGGTCGATATGAATTTTGACCTTGCCGCTGATCACCACCTCAAACAGGTCATCTGCCATGGCCTGGGTGCTCTCGCGTGTGGCAATGTGGGTAAACAGGGTCTGGCGAGTCACATAAATAGAGCCCTTGGGGCCCAATATACTGGGTGAGAATGGTGCAACCGGTCCCGAAGCATTGCCAAAGCTGGCCATCAGGCCGAGGGGGCTCAGGCAGTCCAGCGATTTATCCCAGGTGTCTTTACCCACCGAGTCGTAAACCACCTTCACGCCCTTGCCACCTGTGATGTCTTTCACCTTTTGGGTGAAGTCCTCTGCTGCGTAATTGATAGCAGCTACTGCACCATTGGCTAGGGCTAGCGCACACTTTGTATCTGAACCGGCTGTGCCGATCAAGTTCAAACCCAGCGCCCGTGCCCACTGGCAGGCAATCAGGCCCACTCCTCCAGCCGCTGCATGAAAGAGCACGTAGTCACCTGCGTTTAGCCCGCCCTGGGGTAGGGTGCGCTTGAGCAGGTATTGCGCGGTTAAGCCCTTGAGCATCATGGCCGCTCCAGTCTCAAAAGAGATGGCGTCCGGCAGTTTGCACACGCATTTGGCCGGCATAACCCGCACCTCGCAGTAGGCGCCTGTAGGCTGGCTGGCGTAGGCAGCCCGGTCACCCACTTGCAGGTGGCTTACGCCCTCGCCCACAGCTTCAATCACGCCAGCCGCTTCCATGCCCAATTGCGCCGGCACAGCCATAGGGTAAGCACCGCTGCGCTGGTAGACGTCGATGAAATTCAAACCCACAGCATGATGGCGGATGCGTACTTCGCCAGGTCCGGGCTGACCCACAGACACTTGCACGAGCTTGAGCTGTTCCGGTCCTCCCTGCTGGTCAATTTGAATGGCGCGGGACAAGGTTTCTGGCATGGCAATCTCCGTCTGAAGTAGTTGTTCGGTACATTCCAAGTATGACCCAAACGTCTGAATTGCGCGGCTCTGGCCCCGCAAACCTGAGCCTATCGGCTGCTGCCCTTTTGACTTTGCCGCCCCTGCTGTGGGCGGGCAATGCAGTGGTCGGGCGGTTGGTGGCGCCGCTGGTGTCGCCCATGACACTGAATCTACTGCGTTGGTTAATTGCTTGTGTGATCCTCTTGCCTATGGCGGGTGCTGTGCTGCGCCCGAAGAGCCCGCTGTGGCAACAATGGCGACGCTTTTTATTGCTGGGTCTGCTCAGCACCAGCGGCTACAACGCGCTTTTGTACCTGGCGCTGAATACCTCTACGCCCATCAATGTGACGCTGGTTGGCGCCAGTACGCCGGTGTGGATGCTGCTGATTGGCCGCTACGTTTACGCTCAGCCCATCTCGGGGCGGCAAATGCTGGGCGCGGCGCTCTCCATCGCCGGGGTGGTGCTGGTGATGTGCCGCGGCGACTGGGCACAACTCACGCGGCTGCACTTGGTTGTCGGGGATGTGTATGTGCTGTTGGCATCGATGGGCTGGGCGTATTACAGCTGGCTATTGGCCCACCCCACGCCTGAGTCCGCGCCCATCCGGGCGGACTGGGCGGCATTTTTGCTGGCACAAATCGTGTTTGGCTTGGTGTGGTCCGCCGCATTTACGGGGGCAGAATGGGCCACCACCCACGGGCGGCTGCAGCTAGGGTGGCCGCTGGGAGCGGCGTTGTTGTTCATCGCCTGTGGCCCGGCATTGCTCGCCTACCGCAGCTGGGGCGCGGGTGTGGGCCGCGCGGGCCCAGCAGTGGCGGGGTTCTTCATTAACCTGACACCGCTATTCACCGCACTGCTATCCAGCGCGGTGCTAGGCGAGGCGCCACAGGTGTTTCACGGTCTGGCGTTTGCGCTGATCGTGTCCGGGATCGTGCTGTCGTCGCGCAAGTAGCCTTCACAGGTAAGGCGTGATGTTGGCCATCGCCCGGTCCACGTAGCTATCTTTCTCACCCACCGGGGCCACGTAATGCATGGCGGCTTGGGCGGCGTCTACGCCCTCAAAGCGCGCAATGACCCACGCTGCCAAATACTGCGACGACAAACAGCCGCCCGCTGTAGCCACATTGCCGTCCGCGTAAAACGGCTGGTTTAGCACCTCCACCCCCGCCTCTTGCACCCACGGCTTGGTCGTCAAATCGGTGCACGCCGGAATCATTTGAAGGTAACCCAACTTGGCCAGCATCAGCGTGCCAGAGCACTGCGCGCCAAAGAGCTGGCGTGCGGGGTCCAGCCTCAATTGGCCCATGATGGCCGGGTCATTGGCAATGTCGCGCGTCTTTATGCCGCTGCCAAAGAGCACCGCGTCTGCAGTGCAGGCATCGGCCAGCGTGGACTGCGCGTGTAGGGTGACGCCGTTCATCGAGGTAACGGTAGGCGTGGGGCTACACAGGCTAACCCGCCAATCCGGCTTTTTGATGCGATTCAAAATACCGAGGGCGATGAGCGAGTCGAGTTCATTGAACCCGTCGAAAGTGAGTATGGCGATGTGCATACAGCGACTTTACAGGCATTGGGCCTGTGAATTGGTGCCAATTCAGAGCCAAATCAGCCTCAGGCCCGCGAAAAACCTGCCTCAACAGCTACTATTTTCATAGCATCTGATTTGACAGGCATGCAGCGGTGAACCCGTATAAGGACACTTACCCATGGACCTTGGCAACGCCAGGCCCATGGGCAAGACACGGATTTCTAGAAGCTGGCCTTGAACTGCACGCCATAACTGCGTGGCTCGTTCAAGATGCCGGTCAGGTTGTCAAAGTCGATCGCTGCAACCACTTGCTGCTGGTTGGTGATGTTACGACCATAGACAGCCACTTCGTACCGACCATCCGCCCAGGAGTAGCCCACGCGCAAGCCGCCCTCCAGTGAGCGCTTGGCGCGGTATTCTTTGGCCTCATACAAGAACATGTTGTACTCGTCCTTGTAAGCCCAATCCGTCAGCACATACAGATCACCGTTACCTACCGAGGTGGTGTACTTCAGCGTCCAGTTGGCCACCCACTTGGGTGCGCGAGGCAGTGGGTTGCCCCCGATCAGTACCGTTCCCGCTACAGGACCCGGCTTGCTGGTCACCGTGCAGCCGGTGTTTGCCTGCAGGAACTGGAAGTTGGCGTTGCCGCAAGGTGATACAAACAGCGTGGCGTCCTTGATCTCGGTGTCGTTGTAACTCAGGCCGATGCTGGTCTTCCAGTCGCGGGCGATGATGGCTTGGGCATCCAGCTCAAAGCCCTGTCCCACAGCCTCTTTGGCATTGACTAAACGGTTCTGATTGACCGCGCCACTGCCTGCAGTGAGCTGTAGGTCTTTGACGGTATAACTAAACACAGTACCGCTAATGCGGGCCGTCTTATCCAATACATCGGCCTTGAAGCCCGCCTCGAACGACAAGGCCTTTTCGGCTGTAGCCTGGGAGATGGTGTCGGCAAACAAAATACGGCCCTGAATACTAGGTGCACGGTAGCCAGTGGCGACGCGGGTAAACACGGACACGTCTTTGCTCAAGGTGTAATTGGCACCCAGGTCCCAACTCCAATCGGTCGCCTCCGGGTTGGCCGTGATGGGGGCCAACTTGGTAAACGCCGCAGAAGCGTCACGCGATGCATCAAACTTTTTCTTATCGTCGGTGTAGCGTAAACCGCCTCGAATCTTCAAGTCAGGCGTGACAGCGTAATTCAAACTGCCGAATGCGGCCCACGATGTCGTGTCCTGGTGTTGCACGGCGTAGCCGTTTTGCGGATCACCCGGCGCAAAGGTGTCGTAGTTGAAGCTGTCCACCTGCAAGGTTTCGTTGAAGTAATACAGGCCACCAATCCATTGCAAAGCGTCTTTTGTGGTCGACTGCACACGAAACTCCTGCGTGGTCTGCTTCAGATTGGGCATACCGTCAGCGGTTTGCGCGTCAAACGGAATCAACGATGGCTGACCGGGATAGCTCGGGCCATCTGGCTTTCCGCCAAAGCGGCTACCAAAGCCACCATCGACGTCACCACGGCTGTAAAACTTGGCAGTGTCATACGCGGTAATCGAATGCACTGTGTAGCCATCCAGATCCCAACGCAGACGGGCGCTGGCGCCGCTGGATTGCAGGGTCTGGCTGTTGTAACCGTCGGTGGGGTAATAACTGGCATCAAAGCCATCGACTAACTCGTTGGTGCCACGCTTGATGATGTTCGCGCGAAAGGTGGTGGCAGTGCCTTTGTAATCGCGGCCATGCACATTGAACAAACCATTGAAGCCGCCGTTTTTGTAAGCAGCCTGAATACGCACAGCTTTGTCGTCGTAGCCTTCCAAGTCTTTGGTCGCATCAGGCAGCGGGTTGTGCACGCGGTCGTTGGCGCGCTGCATCAGCACAGCGGCCCGCATCGACCAGTCTGGGCCCATAGGGGAGTTGACAGCGGCCTCAACATTGACGGCACCGTTGTTGCCTATACCCACGTTGGCATAGCCTTCAAAGCGTTTGCCAGGTTTGACCGAATCAAACTTCATCACACCCGCGGGTGAGTTGCGGCCAAACAAGGTGCCCTGCGGGCCCCGCAACACTTCAACTTGCTCGATGTCAAAAACTGGGAAGCCTTTGAGCATGGGGCTTTCTTGCACCACGTCGTCATAAACTAAGCCTACGGGCTGCGATGCGTTCAAATCAAAATCGGTATTGCCCAAACCACGGATGTAGAAACGCGGGAACGTACGGCCAAAGTCAGATTCAATATTCAAGCTCGGCACACGCCCGGACAGCGCGCGAATGTCTTGCCCGCTGGCGCTGAGCGTGTCCAGGGTCTCGGGGTTGAACGTAGAGATGGATTGCGGAACTTCCTTGATGTTTTCTGAGCGGCGCGCCCCAGTCACGATCACGGCTTGCAACTGACCGCTGTTGGCCGTTGCGTCATTCACCTGGGAGTGGGCTGACTGCATAGGGAAAGCAGCGGTAACCGCTACCGCTAATAGACTTAGTTTGATGGTTTTCTTTTTCACGGAAACTGTCCTTTTGGTTGATGTCATGGGCCACTGCGCCACAACGGTCTCGTGCCAAGGCGCGAGACGGGAGGTGCGACGGCAGATTTCTTTGGGGAAAGCACTAAGCTGGTGCCGGTCGAAGTGCCCGCATTTTATGAGCACGCAACGAAGCACGCGTTCATGAAACATTTATGTCTTCTTGTTCGGCTGAAGTCAAGACTTTGCAAAGCAGGCCTGCAATCGTCTGCAAAATGATCGCTAAGCGTTGCAGATTTCAAACAGATTTTTTGTAAACGCGGACGTGATTGACCGTAAAAACAGCCATCTGTGTAATGTGTCAAATTTATGTCAGCACCTTGACGTGCCTTGTGTCCCGTAAATAGTGCAAAGGCTTACGGCAACCCACACCGCCGCCCCAATTTGGACGCTAACGAAAAACCGCTTTCGCTGCTTAAAACGTCCCTGGAAACGCTCCACCGTCAGCCAGTATGTTTTGGCCGGTGACGTAACCCGCCTGCACACTGCACAGAAACGCGCAGATGGCACCAAACTCCTGGGGGTTGCCAAAGCGCCGGGCAGGTATGCCTTGTCGACGTTTGTCTTGTACGGCCTCCAACGTAGCGCCAGATTTGTCAGCGGCGTTTTGCAGGTTGGCCTGCAGGCGGTCAGTGTCAAAGGCGCCGGGCAGCAGGTTATTGATGGTGACGCCTTTCGCAGCCAGCCCGGAGCGCGCTACGCCAGCCACAAATCCGGTCAGGCCGCTGCGCGCGCCATTGGACAATCCCAGCGCATCAATCGGCGCCTTCACCGCGCTGG
>JANYEE010000180.1 GCA_025363275.1 Burkholderiales bacterium
TGGTTAGACAGCATTTGTGAGGCACCGACTAAGTATCTGAGCTTTGTAGTAAGGACCATCGTTGCTGAGATCGTGCTGAGGAACCTCGAACTGTACCCAGTACCAGTAGTCCTCACCCTGAACCGTCTCAACAGATTCCGGTTCGCCGACGATGACACCGGTCGAATCATTGCGCCATCCTCCGCAAATGCCCGATACGGAGACTCGCGCGCCTGAAGCGAACGCCTGCCGCATAGGGAATGGACTATATGGGTCGCTCATTGGTCAGCTTTGAGGTCTAACGTAATGTCCAGAGCAACATCTGCTCTATAAATTTGGGGTTGCTCCATAAGTTGGCCATCAAATTCTCCTGAAAGTGGCTTGCAGCCTTGTTATGTATCCAATATACTGGATGTGCATCCAGTTATAAAAATCTTATGAAACCCGGCAAGCCCCCGCTGCAATCCACCCGCGTATTGGACCAGCTGCGCGAGCGCATTCGGTACATGCACTATAGCCTCAGCACTGAACAGGTATATGTCTACTGGGTGCGTTTTTTCATTCGCTGGTCGGGCCACGGCGGACAGATGCGGCATCCGCGCGAGATGGGTGCGGCCGAGGTTGAAGCATTCTTGACGCATCTGGCAAATGATCGCAAGGTGTCGGCGTCAACACATAACCAGGCCTTGAGTGCAATTCTGTTTCTATACCGGGAAGTCCTCAGTATTGAATTGCCTTGGCTGGAAGGAATTAACCGCCCAACCCAAAAACGACGTATTCCTAGTGTTTTGACCAAAGACGAAGTGGCAGGGTTGCTCGCGCACATGGATGGACAAACTGCGTTGTTAGCCCGATTGCTCTATGGCACAGGAATGCGGCTGATGGAGGGTATGCGCCTTCGCATCAAAGACGTAGATTTTGATCGCCACGTCATCATTGTTCGTGATGCCAAAGGGGGCAAGGATCGGGTGGTGATGTTGCCGCACTCGCTGGTGCCTGCTTTGCGTTTGCAGATGCTTGCTGCGCGCGCGCAGTGGGAAGCGGACCGGCAAGCGCAGCGTGGTGGCGTAGAAACCCCGCATGCGCTGGAGAAAAAATATCCCAAGGTTGGCTATACATGGGCATGGTTTTGGTTGTTTCCGTCACCCACACTGTCCATCGATCCGCGCAGTGGTGTGGAGAGACGTCACCATTTGTACGAGGACAGGGTTCAGCGTGCGCTCAAGAAAGCCGTACCACTGGCGGGCATTTGCAAACCGGTGTCAGTCCATACGCTGCGCCACTCATTTGCCACTCACTTACTACAGGCGGGAACTGACATCCGCACGGTGCAGGAGTTGCTGGGCCACTCAGACGTTTCAACCACGATGATTTATACCCATGTGCTTAAAGTTGCTGCGGGTGGAACTTCTAGCCCATTGGATGCGCTCAGCGGACTCTCTGTTTAGCGCAACGTACCGGATATGCTAACAACCGCCAATGACGGCATCACGTTTCAGTGAAATTGGCATGCCTGAAGTAGGCAAGGCGTCGTTCCCGCGGCTTAGCGCACGCCCCGCGGCATCACACCACGCCGTGGAACATCATCACATCCACCAGATCGCCAACGGCCACATGGCCCTGCGCGTGGTGCAGCACGATGAGGCCATTGGCCTGCACCATGGAGCTGAGCACGCCCGAGCCCTGGTTGCCCGTGGTGCGCACCTGCAGGCGGCCATCGGGCCCGGTGCTGACCACGCCGCGCTGGTACTCCGTGCGGCCGGATTTTTTGCGCAGTGGCTCCTGGCTGTGCGCTTGCAACAGCGGCAGGGTTTGGGGCCGCGCACCCATCATCTGCAACAGCGCGGGCCGCACCAGCGTTAAAAACGTCACCATCACAGCCACCGGGTTTCCGGGCAAACCAAACAGTGCGGTATTGCCAATGCGCCCCACCGCAAACGGGCGGCCCGGGCGCATGGCAATGCGCCAAAACACCACATCGCCCAGCTTGGCCATCATGCCTTTGGTGAAGTCGGCCTCGCCCACGCTCACACCACCGCTGCTGATGATGGCATCGGCCTGCGCCGCTGCGCTGCGAAAGGCGGCCTCCAGGGCCACGGGGTCATC
>JANYEE010000196.1 GCA_025363275.1 Burkholderiales bacterium
TGTGAATCGACTCGGATTTGCTTTCCCCATCGGAGCCCTTGTAAACAGCGACCCTCAAAATCGACCGGAGTGATATTCAGTAGAAGAATTGTGCCGCCCCACCTCGCTATCAAAAAGTCAACGCGGTTAACAATTCAGGACCCTGATAGCAGGCATAAGCTAAGGGCCGCTGTTGGCCCAAAGCCGTCTGCTGTACCTCTTATATTGTGGTCTGCGAGCGCGGCCCAATGAGCCACTATGCTGATTAGCAACTCGACACATTACCAATGGTCGCAAGTGTCTTTCACACCTTCTGTGACGACACAGACCTCGTCACAAACCTCGACACAAAACAAAAAAGGCTCACCGAAGTGAGCCTTTGCTGTCGTGGAATTCCACGTATCTATTGGTTGCGGAGGCTAGATTTGAACTAACGACCTTTGGGTTATGAGCCCAACGAGCTACCAGGCTGCTCCACTCCGCGTCAATACTTAAATTATAACCTATTTATGCCTCTGGTGCGTCTTGTGCAGCATCTGTTGCAACAGCGCGATCAACCAATTCAACCAAAGCCATAGGCGCATTATCGCCAACACGGAAACCCATCTTCAAAATACGTGTGTAACCACCTGGACGCGCATGGAAACGAGGCCCCAGGTCATTGAACAACTTAGTCACGCTATCGCGATCGCGCAAACGATCAAATGCCAAACGGCGGTTTGCAACAGTAGCTTCCTTGGCCAAAGTAATCATTGGCTCAATGACACGGCGCAACTCCTTGGCTTTTGGTACTGTGGTTTTGATGGTCTCATGCTCGATGAGCGAATTCATCATATTGCGCAGCATCGCCAAACGGTGAGATGTTGTGCGGTTAAGTTTACGTAGTCCGTGTCCGTGACGCATGATTTTTCCTTCAGTTATTAAACAGGCAGCCGGATCAGGTACTGCCCGTGGCACGGAGCCCCTTTTGGGGCCCAGATTTTTTAGCGCTTTTCCAATGCCGCTGGTGGCCAACTTTCGAGCTTCATGCCCAAAGTCAAACCACGCGAAGCCAGAACTTCCTTGATTTCGTTGAGAGACTTGCGACCTAAATTTGGCGTCTTCAACAATTCATTTTCAGTACGTTGGATCAAATCACCAATGTAGTAAATGTTTTCCGCTTTCAAGCAATTAGCGGAACGTACAGTCAACTCCAACTCATCCACTGGACGCAGCAAGATAGGATCGAACTGAGCGCTACCGCGTGGTGCAGGCGCATCAAACGCAGCGAGCTCGCTGCCTTCGAGTTGTGCAAACACGGCCAATTGTTCCACCAAAATCTTGGCAGAGGCCCGCACGGCATCTTCGGCAGTGACGGCACCATTGGTTTCGATCTCAACAACCAACTTATCCAAATCAGTACGCTGCTCAACACGTGCGCTTTCAACTGTGTAGCTAACGCGCTTGACAGGGGAGAAAGATGCGTCCAAAACGATGCGACCAATCGACTTGGTTGGCTCGTCAGCGTGACGGCGCATCGTGCCGGGCACGTAGCCGCGTCCCTTTTCAACCTTGATCTGCATATCCAGCTTGCCGCCATGCGACAAATTAGCGATGACATGACCTGGATTGATAATTTCGACATCATGCGGTGTCTGGATATCAGACGCCGTTACGACACCTTCAGAGTCTTTCCGCAGGCTCAATGTCACTTCTTCACGATTGTGAAGCTTGAACACGACTCCCTTCAAATTCAACAGGATGTTGACAACATCCTCCTGAACGCCATCGATAGACGAGTACTCGTGCAAGACACCCGCGATCGTGACTTCAGTAGCCGCATATCCCGGCATTGACGACAACAAAACACGACGCAAAGCATTTCCCAAGGTGTGGCCGTAGCCACGCTCAAAGGGCTCCAGAGCGACTTTAGCCCGGTTGTTACCGAGCTGTTCTACACTGATTGTCTTGGGTTTTAGCAAACTATTTTGCATGCAGACTTCCTCTCAATACCCCCGACTCGTTACATCGGTAAGGCTGGTGGTGCACCTTGGCCACGGTGCCCCGTGGTCAAGGAACGAATTCAAAAACTCAACGGAATTAACGTGAGTACAACTCGACAATCAACGATTCGTTGATGTCAGCACCAAATTGGTCGCGGTCAGGAACCGACTTGAAGGTACCCTCAGCCTTTTCGATGCTGACTTCAACCCAAGCAGGCATGCCCACTTGCTGAGCCAACTGCAGCGCCTCAACCACACGATTTTGCTTTTTAGACTTGTCGCGCAACGCAACAACATCGCCAGCCTTGACCATGTAAGAAGGGATATTCACAGACGCACCATTGACGGTGATTGCCTTGTGAGACACCAATTGACGTGCTTCAGCACGGGTTGAACCGAAACCCATGCGGTAGACAACATTGTCTAGACGAGATTCGAGTAACGCCAACAAGTTTGCACCGGTGTTGCCTTTGCGGCGATCGGCTTCAGCAAAGTAGCGACGAAACTGACGCTCTAACACACCGTACATACGCTTCACTTTTTGCTTCTCGCGCAATTGCAGCCCGTAGTCCGATGTGCGAGCGCCCGAAGTACGACCGTGTTGGCCGGGCTTCGAGTCAAATTTAGCCTTGTCAGCTATCGAACGACGTGCGCTCTTCAGAAACAGGTCAGTGCCTTCACGGCGAGAGAGTTTGGCCTTGGGGCCGAGGTAGCGTGCCACTTGAACTTCCTTTTATGTCATCTGCCGCACAGAAATGCGGGAGCCACCAACGGCGGTTGGTGGCGGTGGGCTTGTTGAAAAAGACTTAGATACGACGGCGCTTTTGAGGGCGGCAGCCGTTGTGTGGAACTGGTGTCACGTCAGCAATCATATTGATACGAATGCCAAGTGCTGCCAGTGCACGCACCGAAGACTCACGACCAGGACCCGGGCCCTTGATCTCGACGTCGAGGTTCTTAATGCCTTGTTCGACAGCAGCACGGCCCGCCACTTCGGACGCGACCTGCGCAGCGAAAGGCGTCGACTTGCGCGAGCCTTTGAAGCCTTGGCCACCCGACGAAGCCCATGACAGGGCGTTGCCCTGACGATCGGTAATCGTGATGATGGTGTTGTTGAACGAGGCGTGCACGTGAGCGATGCCGTCCGCGACGTTCTTGCGAACCTTCTTGCGAACGCGCTGTGCGGCGTTGTTTGCAGGAGCTTTAGCCATGCTGGTCTATCCTTATTTCTTCAGGGACTGCGCGGCCTTGCGCGGACCCTTGCGGGTACGGGCATTGGTGCGCGTGCGCTGGCCGCGCATCGGCAGGCCGCGACGATGGCGAAAGCCACGATAGCAACCGATGTCCATCAATCGCTTGATGTTCATCGTGGTCTCGCGGCGCAGATCGCCTTCGATGGTGAAGAGCGCAATCTGATCGCGGATCTTTTCGAGATCGCCGTCGGTCAGATCTTTGATCTTCTTCGAATATTCGATACCGCTCGCTTCACAGATTTGACGGGCGCGCGTGCGACCGATACCAAAAATGGCGGTCAGGCCAATTTCAGCGTGCTTGTGCGGTGGAATGTTAATGCCAGCAATACGTGCCATGTGCGTCCTCTAATACTCTTGGATCAACCCTGGCGCTGCTTGTGGCGCGGGTCGGTACAAATCACACGCACCACGCCTTTACGGCGGATGACCTTGCAATTACGGCAGATGGGTTTGACCGAAGCCGAAACTCTCATTTGATTCTCCTAAAACTTTAAACGTGGCG
>JANYEE010000239.1 GCA_025363275.1 Burkholderiales bacterium
GGCGATGCCGACGCCGAGCGGCGGCAGGCTGTAGCGCTTGGCCAGGTAGCTATCCACCTCGGCATCAGCGTCCGCCAGGGCACGCCCCAGCACCGTGGTGTCGATCACCGCTCCGTTGGTACGGTCGGTAAGCTGGGCCAGCTCGACCGCACCAAAGCGATCGGTCAGGTCAGACTGTGTGGCGTAGGTCATCGGCGTGGCGGCAGGTCAGGTCAAAGCAAACGTCTAAGTAAACTTCTAAGCGAAGGCTTAAGCCGCAGGGGCTTCCGCCAGCTCTACAGCGTTCACCTCCAGCAGCTGGTCCAGGTCGGCAGTACGCACCTCAAACACTTCACCAGGTTCCTTGTTGGCCAGGTCGTAGTTGACTGGCACCAGAGCCTTGACGGTTTGCGTGGCCTGCGCGGCGCGGGTAGCGGCGGCAGATGGTGTTGCGGCAGGTGGTGTTTCCGAAGATTTGTTAGCCATGTTGATTCCTATCTAGGTTGCGTGGGCGGTTGGGCAGATGTGCGGCCTGGGCTTAGGCCACCGCGTTCTGGAAGAAGTAACCGGCATCGTTCGCAGAAATCACTTCCTTGACCGACTCGCCGATGCGCAGCTGCTGCCCGCCGCGCATGCCTTTGGTTGAGGCCATGGTCATCGCCACACGGCTACCAAACTGGGCGGTAAAGCCAAAGCAAGGCTGATCGGCATTGGCCAGATCGGTGCCCACATACAAGAGCGCGCAGTGCTTGCCCCACACCCGTGCAAAGGTGGCCGCTTGGCCTTTCTTGGCCGTATTCACAAAGCCGGTGCCTACTACCACATCGCGCACTTCCAGCAGGTCAGCCAAGTCCTTACGGGTAATGGCACCACCGGTCTGTGCACTGGCATTGGCCGCCTGAATCACGCGGGGGTGCTGGCGCAGCTTGGTCCAGGCCGCCTGGCCCAATACGACCGTATTGGGGCGAAACAGCGGCACGTCCAGCGCGGCCAGCAGTGCGTCCAGCGGGTTGCTGTTGGCAAAGTCAGACCACTGCGATGTGCCAGACAGCGTGGCCTGGTTGGTGCCCGTGTAGCTGGCCGCGTTGAACACGGTGCCAGCCACCCGAATCTCACGGTCCAGTAACACCAGGCCAGAGAGCAAGCTGGTGCTCTTGGCCAGCGGGCTCACGGCAGTGTCGGGCTTGACCATCGCCTGCCAGGCTTCCACCTCATCGTTAGGCACCAGGTCATCCAACGCGAAGTCCACGCACTCGTCGTTGATGATCGTGCCGCCGAAGTCAACCATGGTGGGGTCGCTCTTGCGGCCCACGCGGGTGGCGGGCACGGTGTAGCCGTCCGCCTGGTTGTACTTGGTGTACGCAAACTTCTTGGGGCTCAAGATGCGCGGCAGCACGATGTCGGCAATCATGTCGATATCGCGGTTCTTGTAGCCAATGGCTACAGCGGTGAGCTCGGGGTTGACTGCAAAGGCGGTGGTTGACATGGTGTGTGTCCTGTTTCAGTTGATAAAGAAAATGCGGGCGGTACGGTGGGTAGTCAGGGCGATTGGCTTGACGCTTAGCCCTGCATGATTCCGAGCTCCACGATCACGCGGATCACATCGCCAGCGGCGGCGGCCGCCTCGTCAGCGAAGCCAATAATTCGGTTGTTGACACCGGCACCCGGCGCGGCCGTCACGGCACGCCCAGTGGCGTCAGATGTCACGGGCGCGCCCTGGGCGATGGCTGCACCGGCTTCAACGAAGGCAATTCCCTGGCGCACCACGTCGCAGCGCTCGCCAATGGCGGGGGCCACATCTGCATTCACGCCGATCAAGCTATCGGTGGCTGCAGTGGCCAGCGTGACGGTGTCAAGGGCCGAAAACTTGCAGATGCGGTACGGCGCAATGGCGACAGCGGCCGTGTAGTTCTTAAATAAAAGTGCGTTGCTCATGGTTAGCTCCGGTTAAATGAGGAATGTGTGGCGAGGTGGCGAGGTAGGGAAGAACTAGCTGCGTTTACTGGCCGCGTTTGGCGGTGACGACCGCGACGGCCTGTGTGTGGCTCAGCTCAACACCATTGGCAGCAGCCTGCTTTTGGTGGGCGGTAGCGGCATCAGAGATGGATTGCGGGTCTGAGAAATCGACTGCAGCCTCGCTCGCACGCTGGGTGGTCGCATGCTCGGTAAACGACACCACAGGCGGCAGCGCCTTGAGCATGGCTTTCAGGCTGTCGCCCAAAGCGGCCTTGGCATCGCCTTCGCCAAACTCCACCACGGTGGCTTGTGTATCAAAGTGGTCTAGCGTGGCCAGCACCACCGCACGGTGCGCCGGTGCAACGCCCTCCAGGCTTTCACAAAAAGCCACGTTGGCGGTGTGTGTTGTTTGCAGGCGCTGGGCGCGGGCAGCACCCTCCAGCTCAGCAATCTTGGCCGCAGCGGCTGCGTTTTCATTGCGCAATAGCGCGGCTTGTTCTTCGGTCACGGTGGACTCCTGTCGTTGGGGTTCAGAAAATGCGGGGTAGGTGGGCAAAGCGGCTGCGGTCGATGCGGCCACCTCTGCCTGCTGTTGTTCTTGGGACTGGCGCAGCTCGTCTTGCGCGCCTTGCTCAATGCTCTTGACCGTGTAGCCAGGCACAGCCCTGTCGGCCTCGTCCTGGCCAAACTTGCCTAACACCCATTCGCGCAGTGAGCGCCACAGGCTGGCGTTGTCCACATCGTCCCAATCGCCAAAGGTCACCACACCGGCTTCGCCATCGGCAAAGCTGGGGTTGCGCAAGCCTTTGACCGCTGGGGGCTGTGCGCCCAGGAAACCAACATGGCGCAGGTACCACACGCCAGGCACGGGGTTTTGCGGCGCATCGGGTGAATAGAAGCTGGCGCTGATCTTCTTGAAAGCACCTGCGGCCACCATGTCGGCAAAGTCGGGGTTGACTTGGCCCGGCAGCGCATCAATGTCGCCTTCGTTGAACGCCAGGGACTGAACCCAGCCGTAGGCGGGCAAGTCGTGCTTGGGGTGACCAATGGTCAGTGGGGCTTCGTGCAGCTTGGGGTCATACGCTGCCACAGTCGCCTGCAAATCGCTTTCTGAGAAACTCAAGCGTGCACCGCTCATGGCCGTGTGATCACCGGCCTTGAAGATGTTGAGTGGCTTAGAGGAGACTGTTTGTGTCATGCCCCGTACTGTCGGGGGGCACACCCCTTGGGGCTAACTGAGACGTTTCAATTATTGGAAGTCAACTTGGGGCTCACCTTGCATGAGCCCGGTAGATTCATGTCAGGTCTAGTGCACCCTGGCGTGCTGCGCGCTGCTCACGCACCCATTCGTTTTCTATCTGCCGCACGCGGGCCTCAGTAATCTCACACAATTTTGCCACCTCTCGGTAGGGCATACCACGTTGGCGCAGCTCTATCACCCTGCGGGCACGCGCGCTGGCCAGCAGCTGGCTACCCGCCGTAATGTAGGGCTGCGTGCCGCCCAGGTCGGCCGCAATGCCTTTGGTCAACAGCATGGCCAATGCGGCCAGGCCCTGCTCGTCGTAGTCGGGCATGTAGCTGCGCAGGGTCAAAAAGTGGCTACGTGCCAAGTCGCGCCAGGTGTCGGGCGTCTCCTGGTCAAACATGCACTCCAGGCTGGCAATGTCGGATATGGCCAGGTCGGTCAGGTCCAGCCGCTCCTGGTCGTGGTCCATGTTTAAGAGAGTCTTAACCATGCGCCTGGCCCTCCGGTTGCGCCTGCTTGCGGCTGGGCTCCAGGCGGTCGTACCAGCGTTTTAAGGATTCGATCACGTTGTTGATCTGGAAGCTGTTGAGAAAGCGCCAGTGCTCCAGGTGCGTTTGGCGTTGCACATAGGCCATCAGCGCGGCATCGGTGTCGATCTTGACCGCACCCGCCTTGGCCAGGGCCGCCCACTGCGCCCGTGCCTTGCCCCAGCGCATATCCAGGCTGTCTTCTGGCGAACGTTGCGCTGGCGCACGCTTTGGGGTGTACTTTTGGCTGGCGGTGGGCTTAGGCCGCTGGGTGCCCACGCCCATGCGGGTCTGCAGGCTGCTCAGGTGCGCCAGGTAGCGCTTACGCTGCTGGTCTGTCATATCGCCCGCGCTGGCCACGCCGGTGACTGACTGCTTTAGCGCCAGGGCATCGTCCTTGCTCAGGCCCAGGACCTTGTGGGCCATGTGGATGGCGGCCAGGTAGTTCTTGATGGGGCGTACTGGTTTGGTCATGTCAATAGCTCCAATGGCCCGGCACTACCCACACCCCGATCCAGGCGCGCATTCAACCCGGCCTGGATGCCCTGGTGTACATCGTTGTGGCTCACGTTGCGGCCCACCGTGCAATCCTTGGGGTCAAACTTTTGCGCATTGGGCCAGCGCGCCGCCTTGTACTGCTCAATCAGCAGATCATTGCGTTCGGTACCGGCCAGTTGTTCGACCTTGCCACGCACCCCCATTACCCAGCCAGAGGCGTAGGCATCACCCCGCGCTGTTAGCGTTATGGGCTTGCAGCGCGCGGGCTGTGCGCGAATGTGTTCGAGTCTGCCCTTGGCACATTGGCGCGACAGGATGTCCCACGCATAGCCAGCCACTTCTGGCGCTGATCCCAAACCCACAAAAATGAGGCTGGTGTCTGTGACAACCCTGAAACTCGGCAAGTAGCGTTGCTCGCCGGTCCAGATGTGCGAGCAGCCAAACGCGGTGGCGATCAGATGCGCAAGCCGACTCTCCCACACCGGGTGTGACTTGGTCCGCGTGGTGCAGGCCTTCTCGGTCACATCGGAGAGCAGTGCATCACCATCACTGACGGCATGCTCGGCCATCAGCTTCTGCGCCTGGCGCAGACCTGCAGCCGCTTCATGCGGGTTGTTGGACTTGGCCAGCGCCAAGCACTTTTTGATTTTGGCAATAGCCTGGTCGCGGGTCATGGTTGCCGCCCCTGGGTATTCTTGCCAATAGGCATCCACAGCCACCAGCGGTCCCCCGAGCCCGCGCCGGTACCGGGATAGTTATGCGGCACCCAAAACATAGAAGTGAAACCATCCATAGGCCGCAAGAAGCCCCAGGGCTTGACCAGCTCGGCACGGTGAAAGAACAGCGTCCAGCAAGGCTGCTCCACTTTGGCAACCACAGGCAACACTACCCGGTGAAAGCTGTCACCCAAAAGCCAGTTGAACCAACGCACCTTCTTTGCATGCGCCACGCCCCGGCAATGCTCCCAGTACCAGCCCGCTAGCACCACAGAGCCAGCCCAAGCCCACGGGTGATCATGCAGGCCGCGGGCCGGATCGCTGCCCACAAAGCGGTGCAGGTAAAAGCGCACGCCCAGCAGAGTGCACAGGTAGTAGCGCTCCAGGTAGGGACGGCCATCGTCACTGATGATGCGGCAGGGGCAGAACCCGGTCAGCCAAAAGAGCAGTCGATTCATTTGCGGCCCCTCGCCTGGCTGCGGCTGCGCTTCACGTTGCGGGCTTTGGCCGCCATGCGCTTGACCTGGCGAACTGACCAACCTGGACGGGCACGGCGGCCGCTGCGCCGCGAACCATATCCAAAGCCACGATACAGACCCGTCACCGTTGACCGGTTTGGGCTACGGTTGGGCGCGCTACGGTCGACGCTGCGCATATTGGCGCTAGATTCTTTGGCGACCTGGCCAAAGCCTTCACCGACCTGGCTGTGGCCAATAGTGCCAATAGAAGCCAACGCCGCCATGGCTATCAATGCACTGCGGCCTAGCATCTAGTCACCTTCAATTTATTGGAGATTTGAATTTTTGCCATGTTGGATGCTCCGATCTGATTCAGTTTTGATGCAGTTGTAGAAAGTTCGGCAAACGCGGCTCTATCGGCCTGCGCTGCGCCAATCCCCCCAGATTGGGTTTTGGGACGATTTGGGACGGCTTTTGGCGCGAACTGGGCGGCTTGAAGGCTGCCAGACACATCGCCACTTGCGGCCATGCCCGAAATTGCACGAAGGGCGGGTGTTGCGGACACCCCCGGAACCGGACGTTGCACCATGCGCCTCAAACTCGAAAGGCTGGTGGACAGGAGCGGCGAAGTAGGCACCGGCCCTGCGATGGTCAACGTCTGCGGTAGTTGCGGCATTGCAAATATGCCGTGGCACCCACCGCTTGCCACACCAGCCTGACGCGCCCCAAATCGGCCAGTTGCGCGTTGATCGGTCATGCTGCCGCCACGTCAGGTTGATGGGCATGTAATCACCCGTGGCATCGTCGCGCTCATAGAAGCGGATGTAGGGCTTGGTGCTGGCCACGCGCATGCTGTCGCTGATGGCCTGCATGGCCTGCAGCCACTTCTCATCCGTAATGTCCAGGCGGCGCAGGCCCAACACGCGGCCCGTGCTGATCTTGCCGGTGCTGTCTACCTGGAAGGCATCATTCACCAGCACCTTGATATTGGCGTTGCTGCCTTTGCTCCAGCCTTGAATGCACTCATCAATCAACAGCTTGGCGGCCTGCAGGCGCT
>JANYEE010000003.1 GCA_025363275.1 Burkholderiales bacterium
GCAACGCCGATCCAGGCGCCCAGGATCGTGGGGATCATGGACAGGGACAGCAGCCAGTAAGTGTTGCGCATAACCTTGTTGCGCTCTGCAACAGACGAGCCGTAGCCCATGCTGTCGATAGTGGTGATGTTGTCGCTCATAGTGCTTACTCCTTGGTAACTGCAGTGTGCAGATGGGCGCATTCTAGGTGGATTCAAGTGGCGCAATGCAAAACCCCAGCCAGGGTGGGGTAGTCGATCTACGCATGCTCCGGTCATAACTGTTCTACCCTGCGCCTGTGAGATGGCACGTGGTGAGCGCGGTTATGCTGTCGTTTTCATATTCTCAACACCGCACTCACCATGAAAACCAAATCTATTCTTGAAGCTGCCGACCTGAAAGCTATTGCTGTAGCTGCCGAAGCTGAAGCCCTGAAAAACCACTGGGCCGTGAGCATTGCCATTGTGGACGATGGTGGCCATTTGCTGCACTTCCAGCGCCTGGACGGTGCTGCGCCCATTTCTGCCCACATTGCTCCGGCCAAGGCCCGAACATCGGCCTTGGGCCGCCGTGAAAGCAAGGTTTATGAGGACATGATCAACGGTGGCCGCGCTTCGTTTTTAAGCGCGCCGGAGCTAACCGGCATGCTGGAGGGCGGTGTGCCCATCCTCAAAGACGGCCAGTGCCTGGGCGCAGTGGGGGTGAGCGGTGTGAAGTCCACTGAAGACGCACAAATCGCCAAGGCCGGTATCGCCGCTTTGGGCCTTTAAACACTTACGAATGGGGAAGCGAGGCTGCTGGCGGCACTAAGTTTCTCTAAAATTGCTATCGTTTAGGTAGCTGCCCGCGCAGGCTCTGATTGCCTCCGCGGGCTTTTTGCTTTTAAAACCCAAGACCTAGGGTAAATCCTATGTTTCTGAATGAAAAATTAATTAACAATTAATTAATTCAGAAAAACAAGTGTTCACTGAATTCAACCCGCTCGTGGCGTCCGCGCCAGATGAGCACAAAAGGAG
Organism: Burkholderiales bacterium; assembly: GCA_025363275.1. Taxonomy (GTDB): domain Bacteria; phylum Pseudomonadota; class Gammaproteobacteria; order Burkholderiales; family Burkholderiaceae_C; genus Allorhodoferax. The sequence goes on from JANYEE010000003.1 coordinate 996, forward strand.
ACGCAATGTTAAAAATTTCAAGTATGCGCCTGTCCAAGTTAGCCAGCGCTGTGCTGGTGACCTCGGCGGCTCTATCCGCCGTTTCGGCCGGGGCCGGCGAGGTCGAGGTGCTCCACTACTGGACATCGGGCGGCGAAGCCAAATCGGCCGCCGAACTGAAAAAAATCATGCAGGCCAAAGGCCATGTGTGGAAAGACTTTGCAGTAGCCGGCGGAGGTGGCGATAACGCAGCCACTTTACTCAAGAGCCGTGTGGTGTCGGGCAACCCGCCATCTGCCGGTCAAATCAAGGGCCCCGCCATCCAGGAGTGGGCTGCTGAGGGCGTGTTGGCCAATCTGGACGCGACTGCCAAGGCCGAAAAATGGGACAGCCTGTTGCCCAAGGTAGTAGCCGATGTGATGAAGTACAAGGGCAGCTACGTGGCAGTGCCGGTGAACGTGCACCGTGTGAACTGGGTCTGGGCCAATCCAGAGGTCTTGAGGAAAGCAGGGGTTGTGGGTATGCCCAAGACCTACGACGAATTCTTTGCCGCTGCCGACAAGATTAAAAAAGTCGGCCTGATTGCGGTGGCCCACGGTGGCCAAAACTGGCAAGACTTCACCACGTTTGAATCCGTGGCGCTGGGTGTGGGCGGAGTCAAGTTTTACCACGAGGCTTTGGTGGCCCTGGACCCCAAAGCCATCGGTAGCGACACCATGGTCAAGACCTTGGAAACCTTCCGCAAAATCAAGGGCTATACCGATGCCGCGGCACCCGGGCGCGATTGGAACCTGGCCACCGCCATGGTCATGAAGGGCGAGGCCGGTTTCCAGTTTATGGGTGACTGGGCCAAGGGTGAATTCATGGCCGCAGGCAAGGTGCCGGGCAAAGACTTCCTGTGCGCTGCTGCGCCGGGCACGTCCAACGCCTTCACCTTCAACGTGGATTCGTTTGCGATGTTCAAGCTGAAATCGCCGGATGCGCAAAAAGCGCAGGGTGACCTCGCTGCCGCCATCATGGGACCCGAGTTTCAGGAAGTCTTCAACCTGAACAAGGGCTCCATCCCCGTGCGCCTAAACATGAAGCTGGACAAGTTTGACGACTGCGCCAAGTTGTCCAGCAAAGACTTTGTAGACACGGCCAAGAGCGGCGGCCTGCAACCGTCTGTTGCCCACGGTATGGCCATCAGCCCGGCGGCGGAAGGTGCAATCAAGGATGTTGTGAGCCAATTCTGGAACGACAACAAGATTACGGTGGCGGATGCACAAAAGCGCCTGCTGTCTGCAGCCAGCACCAAGTAAGCCGCTCCACTAGCGCACTTCAAACACTATTACCAAATATATTGGGACACCATGAAACACACTTTTACATTGAGCGCACTGGCGTGCGCGGCAGGGTTGTGCGCGTCTAACGCGTTTGCGCAAGATACCGGCAGCTTTGAATTCCACGGTTACTCCCGCGGCGGTCCGGTGCTCAGCACCTCGGACGGCATCAAAGGCCGCTTGCAACTCGGCGGCGACCTGCAAGGTTTTCGCTTGGGCAATGAGGGCGACAACGGCATTGAGATCGACCTGATCAAGAACTTCAAGTCGGACAATATCAATTGGAAAATCCACTACATGCCTGCCAAATGGAACGGCGGCAATGTGGGTACGGAGCAGGCCTTTGTGGAAATGGGCGGCTTCTCGTTTGCCCCAGAGGCCAAGTTCTGGGTCGGCCAGCGCCGTCTGCGCCTGCAGGACGTGCACATCACGGATTACATCTTGCTGAACTACGGCGACAACCAGGGCGCCGGTGTGACCGACATTGCGCTGGGCGGCGGCGCTAAGTTGGGCCTGGGAATTTTCACCGGTGAAAAGTTCGATACCGCGATGAAGCCTGGCGTGGAAGCGACCCGTTTCAATGCGGATATCTCTGACATCAACACCAACACCGATGGCAAGCTGCGCGTCCTGCTAACTGCCGTGAACGGTACCGGCCTGGCCAATAGCAATTCGGGTGGCGGTGTGTCGATGGTGCATAACCAGAGCAACTTCGTGATGCCAGGTTTGAATAACGCGCTGTTCCTGCAAACATCGACCGGCCACGCCCGCATTGACGGCGAGTTTGAATCGATTGACGGCGTGAACTCGGGCAAGCAGTCCACCCGTATTGCCGACTCCTTGAGCTGGCAGATGGGCCCATGGGGCGGCCAGACGCTGGTGAGCTACCAGACCAACAAGGATGATGCGACGGGCAGGGAGACCAAGGACACCGCCATCGGCGGCCGGGTGTCGTACGCCTTTTCCAAGAACTTTAAACTTCTGGTCGATGGCGTCACCACCACCCGCACGGGTGCTGGTGCGGACCAGCGCCTGGACAAGTTCACCATTGCACCCACGCTGTCCAGCGGTCCCAACTTCTACAGCCGGCCTGAGTTGCGTTTCTACGTGACCATGGCTAACTGGAACGACGCCGCTGCGGTCGCCAATGCCGGTACCTTCGGTGCCGGAGGTAAGACATCTCGCACCATCGCCGGTATTCAGTACGAAGTGTGGTGGTAAATCCGCCCCCACGGTCGCCCACTGCGTGTGGCTTCCTGCCCCCCAAGGGGGCGCCATTCGCCTTGGGGCGGCCTGGCGGCGAATTAGTTTTTTGATGAGTTAGGGGCTTTATACGGCGGTCTCGCGACCGCCGTTTTTTGGTTTTTAGAAGATCGCTATGAAGAACAACTTTGAGGCCTGGCTGCCGCGTCTGGTGGTGGCACCGGCCTTTGTGCTGGGTTTCGGATTCATCTATGGGCTGATGATCTGGAACGGTGTGCTGTCGGTCACGGCCTCGCGCATGCTGCCCAACTACGACGAATTCGTGGGGCTGGAGCAGTACGCGCGCTTGTGGGAGTCAGACCGCTGGTGGGTGGCGCTCAAAAACCTGGGCATCTTCACCTCTTTGTATGTCGGTGGCTCCATGGCTATTGGCCTGCTGCTGGCCATCTTGCTGGACCAAAAGGTTCGCGCTGAAGGCGCTTTACGCACGATTTATTTGTACCCCATGGCCCTGTCGTTCATTGTGACCGGCACGGCCTGGAAGTGGATGCTCAACCCCAGCTTGGGGCTAGAAAAGCTGATGCACGACCTGGGCTGGAGCAGTTTTACGTTTGACTGGCTGGTGCAGGGCGACACCGCCATCTATTGCATCGTGATTGCCGGTATCTGGCAATCGGCGGGCTTTGCGATGGCCTTGTTTCTGGCGGGCCTGCGTGGCATTGACGACAGCATCATCAAGGCTGCGCAGATGGATGGCGCGTCCTTGCCGCGCATCTATTGGCGCATTATTTTGCCGGTGCTGCGGCCCGTGGTTTTCTCCACGGTGATGGTGTTATCGCACCTGTCCATCAAGAGTTTCGATTTGGTCATGGCGCTGACCGCCGGAGGTCCGGGCTACGCCACGGATGTACCGGCCACCTTCATGTATGTGATGAGTTTCACCCGGGGTCAGATCGGTCTGGGCGCTGCCAGCGCCACGATGATGCTGGCGGCCGTGGCGGCCATCGTGGTGCCGTATTTGTATTCGGAATTGCGGAGCAAACCCCATGAACACTAAGTTGTTGTCCCGCGCGCTGGTCTACGGCACCCTGTTGGTGGCGGGCCTGTTTTTTCTGGCACCCATGTATGTGATGTTGGCCACATCGCTCAAAGACGCGCAGCAGATTCGCGATGGCAACTTACTCAGCCTGCCGCTGTCGTTCAGTCTGGATGCGTGGAGCAATGCGTGGTCGGGTGCCTGTACCGGTACCGATTGTCGGGGTCTGCAGCCGTATTTCATTAACTCCGTGTTGATGGCCGTTCCCGCTGTGCTGCTGTCTACCGCCTGGGGCGCGCTCAATGGCTATGTGCTGAGCTTGTGGAAGTTTCGCGGCAGCGACCTGTTCTTCGGCTTCATGCTGTTTGGCGTGTTCATGCCGTTCCAGGTGGTGCTACTGCCCATGAGCCAGGTGCTGGGCTGGCTGGGTATTTCCAGCTCGGTCGCGGGTTTGGTGCTGGTGCACTGCCTGGCCGGCCTGGCCAGCACCACACTGTTTTTCCGCAATTACTACACCGCCATTCCCAAAGAGCTGGTCAACGCTGCGCGCATGGATGGTGCGGGTTTCTGGACCATCTTCTGGCGCCTGATCGTGCCCATGTCCACGCCCATCGTCATGGTGACGCTGATCTGGCAGTTCACCGCCATCTGGAATGACTTTTTGTTTGGCGTGGCTTTCAGCGGTGCGGATAGCAAGCCCATTACCGTGGGCCTGAACAATATGGCCAACACCACCAGCAGCGTCAAAAGTTACAACGTGGACATGGCCGCTGCCTTGATCGCAGGGCTACCCACCATGCTGGTCTACATCTTCGCAGGCAAGTACTTTGTCAAAGGTCTCACAGCCGGTGCTGTGAAAGGTTAACCGTGTTCACCATGCAAACCCCCACTTCAAGTCAATCTCTCAGCATTTCCAGCAAACCCATGGCCGCTTCACTTCAAATTTCCGGCATCCGCAAAGTTTTTGGCAAGGGCGCGAAAGCGGTCGAGGTGCTGCAGCGCATCGACATCGACGTGCAACCTGGTGAATTTTTGATCTTGGTTGGCCCCAGCGGCTGTGGCAAATCCACGCTGCTCAACATCATTGCCGGGCTGGAAGAGCCCACCGAAGGCCAAGTACGCATTGGTGGTAAAGACGTGATCGGCGTGCCGCCAGCCCAGCGCGATATTGCGATGGTGTTTCAGAGCTATGCGCTGTACCCCACCATGAGCGTCTACGACAACATTGGCTTTGCGCTGGAGATGCGCAAGGTGCCCAAGGCCCAGCGCGACCAACGCATCCGCGAGGTAGCCGCCATGCTGCAGATCGAACCACTACTGGAGCGCCGCCCCGCGCAGCTTTCTGGGGGGCAGCGCCAGCGCGTGGCCATGGGGCGCGCTTTGGCACGCCAGCCGCAGTTGTTTTTGTTTGATGAGCCCTTGAGTAACCTGGATGCGAAGCTGCGGGTAGAGATGCGCGCCGAAATCAAACGCCTGCACCAGCTCAGTGGCATCACCAGCGTGTACGTGACGCATGACCAGATCGAGGCCATGACCCTGGGCACCCGCATTGCCGTGATGAAGGGCGGGGTGCTGCAGCAACTGGGCACGCCCGACGAGATTTACAACCGCCCGGCCAACACCTACGTGGCGAGCTTTATAGGATCGCCTACTATGAATTTGATAGCTGCTCGGGAAGGCTGCACTAGGGCCTCAGGCCAATTTGGCATAGAAAGCGCTGTTTTGCCCCTGCACAGCCCCTCCCAAGAACCCGGCACGCTGCTGGGCATACGCCCTGAGCACTTGCAACTGGTGGCCGACTCGCCATGGCGCGGAGAAGTGAGTCTGGTGGAGCCTACCGGAGCCGACACCTACGTGGTGGTCAAGACCGACGCAGGCTCCATCACGGTGCGCGTGTCATCGCAGTCCAGCGCCAAGCCGGGCGACCACGTCGGCTTGGCCGTGTCGGCAGA
>JANYEE010000024.1 GCA_025363275.1 Burkholderiales bacterium
GCGCTGGCGCCAAAGAGGCGGTGCTCATCGTGCTGCCACCACCGGTGTGGTTTGGCGAGGTGTCGGTGTTTGACAACTCCGCGCGCACGCACGACGCCCACGCCGCCAGGCCCGCCACGCTGCTGCACATCCCGCACGATGGACTGGTGCAGTGGCTGCACCAGCACCCCCAGTACTGGCGCGACGTGGCTTTGCTGATGGCCGACAAGCTGCGCCTGGCCTTTGTGGCGCTGGAAGAGCAGGCCGTACTGCCTGCACCCGTGCGCCTGGCCCGCCGTCTGGTACAGATGGCTCAAGGCTATGGCCAGATACAAATACAAGGCAGCACCCGCCGCACGCTGGCCCTGACCCAAGAGCAGCTTTCGCGCATGCTGGGCATCAGCCGCCAAACCACCAACGGCATACTCAACGACCTAAAAGACCGCCGCATCCTGGAGGTGCAGCGCGGGCAATTGGAAATTCTGGATTTACCAGCTTTGCAGGCGCTTTGCCAGGCCGGCTAGCGTTAGCATTGGGCCCATGACCCCACACCATTACCCCGCTTTACTCACGCTGACAGCCCAGCTTCTGGCTGCGCCGGTTTTTGCCGCCACACCGTCTACTGCACCCCTTACCCCTCCCAAATGGGACGTGAACGCCCCACCCGGCGAGCGCAGCACCGTCCAGCTGGATGTGCGCAGCGGCACCTGGATGAGTGTGGACGTGAGCCCCGATGGCAAGACCCTGATTTTCGACCTGCTGGGCGATCTGTACACACTGCCGATTGCCGGCGGTGAAGCCACGGCACTGACCCACTCCATAGCGTGGGAAATGCAGGCGCGGTTTTCCCCCGATGGCAAACGTATTGTCTACATGAGCGATGCTGGGGGAGGCGACAACCTCTGGATCGCCAACGCCGACGGCAGCAACGCCAAAGCCCTGACGACTGAGGACTACCAGTTGCTCAACAACCCCGCCTGGGCACCTAACGGTGACTATGTGATTGCGCGCAAACATTTGGTAGGCACGCGCTCTTTGGGTTCGGGCGAGATCTGGGCCTTTCACACCGGGGGCGGCAAGGGCGTGCAACTCAACGAAAAACCCAATTGGCAAAAAGACCTGGGCGAACCCGCCTATTCGCCCGACGGCCGCTATGTGTATTACTCGCGCGACACTACGGCTGGCAAAACCTTTGCCTACAACAAGAACAGTAACCAGCAGATTTTCGAGATCTTCCGCATCGATCTGCAAACCGGTGAGAACGAGGCCTTCGTCAGCGGCCCCGGCGGCGCGGTGCGCCCCACACCCTCGCCCGATGGCAAGTACTTGGCCTTTGTGCGTCGCATCCGCAACCAGAGCACGCTGTTTTTAAAAGACCTGAAGACCGGGCGCGAATTTGCTGCGTGGGACCAACTAGAGCGCGATTTGCAGGAATCCTGGTCGGTACACGGCGTGTACCCCTCCATGGCTTGGCTACCGGGATCGCAGGAAATTGTGCTCTGGGCCCAAGGCAAGATTTGGCGGGTAAGTCCGTTCAAGAAAGCGGCCACAGAGATCCCCTTCCACATTCAAGACACCCGCGAAGTACGCAAGGCCGTGCGCTTTGACACGGCAGTGGCGCCTGACCAATTTGACGTGAAGCAGTTGCGCTGGATGCAAGTGGCCCCCGGCGATAAGCGCGTGGTGTATTCAGCCTTGGGCTACTTGTATGGCAAAGACTTGCCGAACGGCGGATCGAATGGCACCCCTAAGCGCCTTACCCAACGCAGCGATGCATTTGAGTACTACCCCAGCCTGTCCCGAGACGGGAAAACGCTGGTGTTTGTGACCTGGAGCGACAAGGACCAAGGCAGCGTACGTACGCTGGACTTAACCAGCGGCAAAGAAACCGTGCTGACGGATGCGCCGGGCAAATACCTGCAACCGCGCTTTTCGCCCGATGGCAAAACGGTGGTGTTTGTAAAGGCCAAGGGCGGCTACTTGACAACACCGTGGAACGGCCTTGACACCGGCGTGTACCTGGTGCCCACCACGGGTGGCAAAGCCCCTGTGCGTGTTGCCAAAGAAGGCGATGCACCCCAATTTGGCAGCCGCAATGACACCGTGTTTGTAACCCGCCAAGGCGAAAAGGACGAGGTGGACTTGTTCAGCAAGCTGATCAAGATCGACCTGGCCGACCCATTCAAAGAGACCGAGGTGGCCAAGAGCGAGTTCGTCAGTCAATTTTTGGTATCGCCCGACGGCAACTGGCTGGCCTTTACGGAGCGCTTTCACAGCTTTGTGACGCCACTGCCGCAGGCCAGCAAACCCATCACCGTGGGCAGCAAGATGACGGCGCTGCCGGTGAAGCAGCTCGATGTAAATGCCGCAGAGTCCTTGCACTGGGCAGCGGACAGCAGCAAGCTGCACTACGGCCTGGGCAACCAGCTATTTACCGCGGAGTTGAAGAACGCCTTCGCGTTTGTACCCGGCGCGCCCACAGAGCTACCCAAGCAGCCCGAGGCCGGCCTGCCCGTGGGCTTTAGACAAACAGCAGACAAACCCACTGGTACGACCGCCATTACCGGCGCGCGCATCGTCACCATGCGGGGCGATGAGGTGATAGCCAACGGTGTGATCGTCGTGCAAGGTAACCGCATCACCGCGGTCGGCCCGCAGGGCCAGGTGGCCGTGCCTGCGGGGGCCATGGTCATTGATGCGGCGGGTAAAACCGTGATTCCTGGCCTGGTGGATGTGCACTGGCATGGCGGCATGGGCGAGGACGAAATCATTCCGCAACAGAGCTGGGTGGACTACGCCTCGCTGGCGTTTGGGGTGACCACGCTGCACGACCCGTCTAATGTGAGCACCGAAATATTCACCCACGCCGAGATGCAGCGCGCGGGCACCGTGGTGGCACCGCGCATCTTTTCCACGGGCACGATTTTGTACGGGGCCAAGTCACCGTACACCGCAGTCATCGACAGCGAAGCCGATGCGCTGACCCACCTCAAGCGCCTCAAGGCCGATGGCGCCATCAGCGTTAAAAGCTACAACCAGCCACGCCGTGAGCAGCGCCAGCAGGTGCTGGAAGCCGCCCGCCAAACTAGCATGATGGTGGTGCCTGAGGGCGGCTCCTTGTTCCAGATGAACATGAGCATGGTGGTGGACGGCCACACTGGTGTGGAGCACGCTATTCCCGTGCCGATTGCTTACGACGACGTGAAGCAGCTCTGGGCCCAAACTGGCGTGGGCTATACGCCCACCCTCAATGTGGCCTACGGTGGGCTGGATGGTGAGCACTACTGGTACGCGCGCACCGAGGTGTGGAAACACCCGCTTCTGTCTAAATACGTACCGCGCACGGTATTGGAGCCACGCGCTGTGCGCCGCGAAACGGCACCTGAAGAAGACTTCAACGTCATCCGCGTGGCCCAAACCGCCACCGAGCTGGGCCGGGCCGGGGTCAAGGTCAACATCGGCGCACACGGCCAACGTGAAGGCCTGGGCGCACACTGGGAAATGTGGATGTTTGGCAAAGGCGGCATGACGCCGCTGGAGGTTATTCGAACCGCTACGGTCAACCCGGCACACTACCTGGGCATGGACAAAGACATTGGCTCGCTGGAGGTGGGCAAGCTGGCGGATCTGGTGATTGTGGATGGCGACATCTTGGCCGATATTCGCCAGTCCGATCAGATTCACCGCGTGATGCTCAACGGCCGCCTGTACGACCCCGCCACCATGAACGAAGTGGGGCAGCGCAAGCGCGAGCGCAAGCCGTTTTTCTTTGATGGGGCAGAAGGGGCCACCGTACCAGTACATGTGCGCGGACACGGCCATGGGGATGAAGATTGAACCGAATGAACACCATGCTGGACCATTCACACATCATGCAGGAAGCCGCCGCGCCCGCGGCGCAGCTGATTCTTTTGTGCCACGCCGCTGGTGCCGATGCGGCATCGCTGCGGCCTTTGGGCGAGCGCCTGCGCGAGACATTTGCGCAGGCCACTATCGTGTCGCTACAAGCCCCCCTGCCATCTGGTTCGCCCAACGGCTTTGAATGGTTTGCCAGCGCTGATCTGAGCGAAGAAAACCGCGTGCTGAGCGTGGCGCAAGCCCTGCCTGCCCTGCAAAACGCGGTGCGCTATTGGCAGAAACGCAGTGGTGTGGCCCCAGCGGCTACGGCACTGATCGGCCTTTCGCAGGGCGCAGAGATGGTGTTGGAAACCAGCAAGCACCCGCCCATGCTCGCCAGCCGCGTAGTCGCCATGGGTGGACGCTTTACCACCCTGCCCACGGCGCCACCCGCCGTCACTACCACCCACTTTCTGCATGGCAGGCTAGATGCGGTGGTGCACTACAGCCACAGCGTCCATGCCGCCCACCATTTGCGCGACATGGGAAGCGACATCACCGCCGAGGTGGTTCCATTTGTCGGCCACGAGCTACACCCGGATTTGATCGAACTGGCCATCACCAAACTCAGCACCCACATTGCGCCGCATTTGTGGACGGCGGCACAGGAGGCGGCAGCACAGCAGTATGGCGACGATGCGCCGCAGTGAATGGCAAGTGCCGGTGATGACTGGGCACCACACAACGCTATTGAATTAATAGCTAGTCAGGCAGGCTGTACTAGGGCCACAGCCCGATTTGGTTCAAAAATCGAGATTTTCTCGCTATGGGCCGCGCGGGGCAGGCAGCGCAGAGGGTAACCACTGCACTTGGGCTTCCCCCACCACCGCCACGCGGGCGCCGGCCGCTGCGTAGTCTCTGGGCCACTGCGCCCAGGCGCCGGTCCAGCGGCCAAATGCTGGCAACACCAGCCCGCCCGCATAGTGCACAAAGCAAGGCCTGCGCAGCCGGTCGCCACCGCGCCCGCCCAGGTGCACCGCCGGGTGCAAGTGGCCAGCTAAACCAAAGCCAGCGCGGGTAGCCGTACCATGCCGCTCAGCAAAATCCGGTTCATGCTGTGCCAGCAGCGGCCCCAAAGCCAGAGGTGCGGTGACGGCGGCCATAGGCAAACCTTTTAGCGCTCGCTTGGCGAGCGGCAAGTCGTGGTTGCCCAGTACCAATGTGGTGGGCCAGCGCGCCACCAGTTCGGCTAACTGGTGGTGCAATTCGTCACTCAGGCCACTGGCGTGGTGCCACAAGTCGCCCAGCAGCACCAGCCGTGCGGCACCGCAGGCCTGCGCTGCTGCGTCCAAATGTGCCAGTGTCTCGGCACTGCGGCCCGCAGGCACCGGCTGCCCCTGCGCGCGAAAGGCCGCACCCTTGCCTAAATGCAAATCAGCGGCAAACAGTGTGGCTTGGTCGGGCCACCACACGGTACCGTCCGGGCGCAGCCACAGCTGTGTACCAGCCACGTCCAAGGCTACGGCTCCCGCGCTCAACGCCGCCTCCGCGCTGTGCGCTTTGGGGGTGGCTGGGCGGCATCTGCGCCAAAGCGCAAACGCTCCGCTAAATCGACGGGTCCATCGCCCCCTGCCGCGGCTTCCAACTCGGCCAACATGCGGCCCAGGCGCTTCTCCAGACTTTCAGTGCTTAGGCGTTCGCGCAGGCGCTCCACCATCAGCGGCAGCGCCAGCGGTGTGGGGCGCGCCAGGGGCTGCACTGTCAACGAACGCTGCGCCAGGGTCTGTAGCGTGCGGCCCAAATCGTCTACCGCCAGCTCCTGGCTCAGCAGTTCTTCTTCGGCCTGGCGCAGCAAGCGATTGTCGGGGTCGTGCTGGCGAAACACCTCGTAATACAGCGAGCTGGACGCCTGCAACTGGCGCTGGCTGCGCGCCTCGCCCGGGTGGCTTTGGAAAATTAGGCCACTGATGCGCGCAATCTCCCGAAAGCGCCTGCGCGCCAACTCGCCCGCATTCAGGCTAGCCAGCACGTCCGCGCGCAGCGTGGTGGTATCGGCCGGGGCCAACGCCGCCGGCAGCACGGTGGCCCAATCCATCGGCGTGGCGCTCAGCAGCTCCAGCCCGTAGTCGTTCACCGCCATCGACAGCGTGGCCGGTGTGTCGCGCGCCAAACGCCAGGCCAGTAAAGCCGCCAGCCCCAGGTGAACGGTGCGGCCGGCAAACGGATACAAAAAGCAGTGGTAGCCGTCAGATGTCGTCAGCGTCTCGGCCACC
>JANYEE010000039.1 GCA_025363275.1 Burkholderiales bacterium
TCGTGTGTGGTGTGGGCCCGCTGGAGAGCAAACTGCGTGCCCGCTACCCGCTGGTGAAGTGGCTGGGCGTGCTGCCGCGCGATGAGTTGGCCAAAGTTTATGGCGCAGCCGATGTGTTTGTGATGCCCAGCCGCTCAGAGACTTTTGGCTTGGTGATGCTGGAAGCCATGGCCAGCGGTACGCCGGTGGCCGCTTATCCCGTGGATGGCCCGACCGAAGTAGTGGGTGTGCCCGCGCACGGCGGTGCGCTAGGTGCAGATCTAAGTGCTGCCTGGTACCAAGCGCTGTCGGTTCCGCGCCACGAGGCACGTGGTAGAGCACTCCAATTTAGTTGGGCCTACGCCTCGCGCCTGTTTTTGGGGCATTTAGTCAGCGCTAAAAAAGGCGCCAAACTCGACTGTGAATCCAATATCAGACCTTCCGTCACACAACTGTCATCATCAACGTAAAGAATCAGTCACCGTTTCGTCACTGCATAGCCATGACTCCTACCCTCCACACGTAAATTTTCATGCCGTCTTTGTTACGCAAATCGCTCCCCTCGGCTGCCAAGCCCAAGACCATACCGGGGGCTTTGAGCTTGCTGGACCGCGACCACAGCATCCTGGCCTTCAACGCCCGGGTGCTGGATTGGGCGGTGCGCGACGATGTGCCGCTGATCGAGCGACTGCGCTACTTGTGCATCGTTTCCAGCAACCTGGATGAATTTTTTGAAGTACGCGCCGAGCCACATTTGACGGCCTACCAGGCCAATGATCAAAAGGGTGATTACTCGGTACGCTCGTTTGAGCGCCTGTCGGACACCTTGCATGGCATGGTGGAGCAGCAGTACACGCTATTCAACGAGAAGATCATGCCGGCCTTTGACAAGCATGGCATCAAGATCATTTCGCATGGCGACCGCAACGCTGCGCAGCGCCATTGGGTCAAGCAATACTTTGAGCGTGAAGTGCGTCCACTCCTCATTCCGGTGGGGCTGGATCCCTCGCACCCGTTCCCGCAGGTGGCTAATAAGTCCTTGAACTTTATTGTGCGCTTGGGCGGTCACGATGCCTTTGGCCGCGAGAACGAAATCGCTATCGTCAAAGTGCCCCGCGTGCTGCCGCGCCTGATCCGTATGCCCGACAAGGTGTCGCATGGCAAAGTGCTGTTCGTATCACTCTCCAGCGTCATCCGCGCCCACCTCAGCGAGCTGTTCACTGGCCGCACGGTGGGGCAGTTTTCGCAGTTTCGTGTCACGCGCCACTCTGATTTGGCGGTGGACGAGGACGATGTGAAAAATCTGCGCACCGCGCTGCGCCAGGGTCTGGTGCACCGCCACTATGGCCAAGCCGTGCGCCTGGAAGTGTCGGCGGGTTGTTCGGAGTTTTTATCGGAGTTTTTACTCAAGCAATTTGAGCTGCCACAGCGCGCGCTCTATCGCGTGCATGGCCCGGTGAACCTGGTGCGCCTCACCCAGTTGATAGATTTGCTGGACCGGCCCGACCTGAGCTTCCCACCCTACAAGGCATCCTTTCCCTCGCAGTATCAACATGGTCAATCCATTTTTGAGCAGTTGCAGCGTGGCGATATCGTGGTGCACCAGCCCTTTGAGAGTTTTGACGGTGTGCTGGCCTTCTTGCGTGAGGCGGTGAACGACCCGCAGGTGCTGGCCATCAAGCAAACCATTTATCGCACTGGTGCCGATTCTGAGCTGATGGACCTGCTGCGTGAGGCCGTGCGCCGCGGTAAAGAAGTAACCGTGGTGGTAGAACTCAAGGCCCGCTTTGACGAAGAAGCCAATATCAATTGGGCCGAGATGCTGGAGTCAATTGGTGCTCAGGTGGTATACGGCGTGGTGGGCTTAAAGACACACGCCAAGATGATGCTGATCACCCGGCGCGAAGGCAAGTCACTCAAGCGGTATGGCCATTTGTCTACGGGTAATTACAACCCTCGTACCGCAAGGCTGTACACCGATATCAGCCACTTGACCGGCGACACAGCGCTGACCACCGACATGGAACATGTGTTTGTGCACCTAGCCAGCCAGAGCAAGCTGCCGCGTATGAACAAGCTTTGGATGGCGCCGTTTTATCTGCATAAAAATTTGGTCGCCAAGATTGCTGCCGTGGGCGCGGCGGCGGCCAAAGGGCACAGCACCCGCATCGTGGTGAAAATGAACTCCCTGACCGATGAGCTATTGATCAAAGCGCTCATTGCCGCAGGACAGCAGGGCGTAAAAATCGACTTGATCGTGCGCGGCGCGTGCATGCTGCCCGCCCAGGTGCCAGGCCAAACCGACAACATTCGCGTGCGCAGCATCATTGGCCGATTTTTAGAGCACTCGCGGGTGTTTTACTTCCACGATGGCGCGCAAGAAGACCTTTACCTGTCGAGCGCCGACTGGATGAACCGCAATATGGTGCGCCGCGTCGAACTGGCTTGGCCAGTGACCGATGCGGTGCAGCGCGAACGCCTGATTGATGAGTGCCTGGTGGCCTACTTACACGACAGCGTGGACGCCTGGGAGCTGGGGGCCGACGGTACTTACCAACGCATTGGGCTGAACACCCCGGGTCCGCACCATGGCGCCCAAGCCGCGCTGATGGAGCGCTACGGGCGCAACGACAACCGCCGCCACTGAGTGGCAAGGAGTGTGTGCAATGGACCTGATTCTGTGGCGCCATGCCGAAGCAATAGAACCTGAAGCGGGGCAGCTTGACATGACTCGGCCGCTGACTCGCCGCGGTGAAAAGCAAGCCGCCAAGATGGCCGCCTGGCTGGACCGGCAGATGCCGGATACCACGCGAATTTGGGTGAGCCCATCGCGGCGCACGGAGCAAACCGCGGCCGCGCTAGGCCGAAAATTCAAGATCACCGATGCGCTGGCACCCCAGGCCACCGTCGAGCAGTTGCTGGAACTGGCCCAGTGGCCATTGGGCAATGGCTGTGTGCTGGTGATTGGCCACCAGCCTACGCTGGGGCAAACCCTGTCGCAGGTGCTGGGTCTATCAACCGGGGAGTGCGCAGTGAAGAAAGGCGCGGTGTGGTGGGTACGCCACCGCGAGCGCGAAGCCGAGGCCCAAACGGTGGTGGTGACCGTTCAGACTCCAGAATTTTTGTGACCTCGCGCTGTTATTAAGCGATCAAGACTTGCTGGGGCGGCCGGTCTTCAGGCTCGGCACGGCTTTGAGTGCAACCAGAAAACCTGTATCTGACATGGCTGCCAGCGCTTTAATGCCAGCCCGCAGGAGTTCGGTCTTTTTGATGGGGCGCTCCAGCTTGGCTGCACGCAGTTTCAGTTCTGCCAACACCGCGTATTCGGCCTTGGGCATGGTCATGCTGTCGCGCACCATTTTTGGCTTCTTGATCTTGGCGGGTTTGGTTATAGCAAGTGGTTTTGTTACCTTGGTGGTGGACTTCTTCTTCGCCACTGCAGCGGGTTTGGCGGTCGTTATGGTCTTTTTCACCGCAGGCGCCCGGGCGGGCGTGGCCACCTTGACCACTGGCCCGGCTGCAGGCAATGCAGTCTTGCGTGCGCCAGTCTGCGGTGCAGAAGTTGTTTTGTTTGGTAATGGCGCGAGTGCCGCGACTTTGCTAGTTACAGGAGATTTTGCGGTGGTGTCTGTCATCAATGGGCTCCAGAAATTAAAAGAAGTAAATAGTTTATACCGTTTATGTTTTAGCTGATTTAAAAGCGAGTTATGAATAACTTGGCAGCATCTCGCGGCATTGCTGTGGGTCAAATGCCGGTGCAATGAGTTTGGCAGAATAGGCCCAAAGCCTGGGCTAAGCTGATGCGCAATGCACTGCGGGCATCGCGGTGCGAATTTAGATACTAAAACTAGCGCTAGCCTTAGTGAAATATGCTTGCATTGCTACTAAAAGTGTAGCAAATTAAATAGGCTAGGCGCTTTAGGCCAGCTCGGCGGCTTGCAGTTCAGCGGCGTAGCCCACCTCAGGCAAGCCCAGGCTACCCCAGCCCTCGTCAAACAGGGCGTCGATCATCTTTTGCAATCCCAAGTAGTTCCAGAGCATGGTGTCCCCTTTAAGTGCTTGCTGATGGCTTTGAGGTTACGGGCCGCGTATGACAGTACGGCGTCACTGCAGACTGCGTGTGGCATGGGTACGACGCTGCTGCCAACGGGCCCGCTGCAGGGCCACCAACTCAATCACTCCCCATGCCACACAGGCTGGAACGGCAATGGCGCGATAAAAGCTGGATTTGGCAAACATGGGCAGTTTCCTCGAGTTGTTTGCGGGCAGCTTAGGGTCGCTTTATGACAGTGTGATGGCATGGTTTTTTCGCGACATGTAGCGCAAGGGTATTGGCCCAAGACACCAATAGACGCCTATGCTCTCACGGCATGAACTCTGCGGTCATCCCTGAACTAGTAGCGCTGGAGCGCATTCTGGAATTGGCCGGCAGCGAGGTCGAAGCCCGCGTGGTGCACCAGGTGCAAGGGGCGGGCGCCAGTCCGCTGCCCATTTACGCTATCACGCTGGGCAACCCCGATCCCAGCTTGCCCGCAGTGGGCTACTTTGGCGGCGTGCATGGCTTGGAGCGCATAGGTGCGGAGGTGGTGATTGCTTTTTTGCACAGCCTCGTAATGCGATTGCAGTGGGACAGTACGTTGCACCACCAGTTGGAATCGGTGCGGTTGGTGTTTATGCCCATCGTCAACCCTGGTGGTATGGCATTGGGCACGCGGGCCAACCCGCAGGGTGTCGACTTGATGCGCAATGCACCGGTGCAGGCTTTAGACCCGGTACCTTTTATGGTGGGTGGCCAGCGCTGGAGCGCGCGTTTTCCGTGGTATTGCGGCGCGCTGCATGCACCCATGGAGGCCGAGAACCAAGCCTTGTGCGATGTGGTGGCTGCGGAGCTACTACACCGGCCACTGAGCCTGTCGGTGGATTGCCATTCGGGCTTTGGCACGGCCGATCGCATTTGGTTTCCGTACGCGCACACCCGCGCGCCGATTGCGCATCTTGCTGAGGTGCATGCGCTCAAAACCATATTTGCCCAATCGCACAGCCATCACCGCTATATTTTCGAGCCCCAGAGCCTGCAATACCTGGCCCACGGCGATGTGTGGGACCACCTGTACCAGCAAGCCTGCGCCCAGCCGGGCCATGTGTTTTTGCCACTGACGCTGGAGATGGGCTCGTGGTTGTGGGTCAAAAAAAATCCACGCCAACTGTTTTCGCGCCATGGCATCTTTAATCCGTTGATCGAGCACCGTCAGCAGCGGGTGTTGCGCCAGCACCAACAGTTTCTGGACTTCTTGTTGCGGGCCGCCTGCGGCCACGCGCGCTGGCTGCCCCAAGAGCAGCAGCGCCCGCAGCACCATGCCCAGGCCTTACAGGCCTGGTACTAGGTACGATGGTCACGTGGATTCTTTTGCGGGGCTTGGTGCGGGAGAGTGGACACTGGGGTGCCTTCGTGCCGCACTTTGAAGACGCAGTGCCGGTTGCGAAGGTGCATCTGCTGGACCTGCCGGGTAACGGCTCGCGCCACGCGCAGCGTAGCCCGTCACACATCGACACAATGGTGGATGCATGCAGGCAGCAACTGCAGGCTGCCGGTGTGGCGCCGCCCTACGCCCTGCTGGCATTGTCGATGGGTGGCATGGTCGCAGTGCAATGGGCGCACCGCTTTCCCGGTGAAATCGAACGCCAGGTACTGGTGAACACCAGCATGCGCCCCTTTAGCCCGTTCTATCAGCGCTTGAAAGCACGCAACTGGACCACCATTGCAGGCTTGCTCTTGACCCGTGCCAACGGGCTGCAATGGGAGCAGGCTGTTCTGCGGATGACCACCACACAGCCCCATCCCGAGGTCCTGCCCCTATGGCAAAGCCTGCGCCAGATCCATCCGGTGTCTATGGCCAATGCCCTGCGCCAGATATGGGCGGCGGCGCGCTTCACGGCACCTGTGCTGCCACCGGCGGTGCCCACACTGCTGCTGGCCAGTACGCTGGATGCCTTGGTGGCGGTGCAGTGTTCCCGTGCTATCGCACAGGCCTGGGACGTGCCGCTGCGTGAGCATCCACAGGCGGGTCATGATTTGAGCTTGGATGACCCCCATTGGGTCGCGCAACACGTGCGGCGCTGGTTAATGGAGCGCGCGCTCTAGGCCTTGTCACGATCCAGTCACGCGCGGTAGCTAAGCTGCGCCCATGGCTTTCAGTCCCCTATCCCAGACCATTGAGGGGCGTCGCCTCTATCCTGTGTTTCAGCCGATCGTCGGGCTCGACGCCGTGTCGATCTTTGCGCATGAGGCGCTGATCCGTGGACCGCAAGGCACACCTTTGCACACCCCCGATGCGCTGCTGAAAGCCGCAGCCGAAGAGGGCCTTGGCTATGCGTTGGAATACGCCTGTGTGGTGGCCGCGCTGCAAACCTGGGGTCAACTCAAAGTACCCGGGCGCTTGTTCGTGAACATCAGTGCCAATGCGTTGACGCAACTGTTTGAAGAGCAGGGTCCGCAGCGCCTGCTGGCGTTGCTACGCGAGCTGCACATTACGCCCCGCATGCTGGTGTTAGAAATCACCGAGCATGAACGCGTGACCGATATGGATAAGCTGGCCGCCATCGTGCAGCGCATCCGCTCCGTGGGTGTGGCGCTGGCGTTGGATGACTTTGGCGATGGGCGCTCCAGCCTGCGCCTGTGGTCGCAGTTAAGGCCTGAGTTTGTCAAGATCGACAAGTACTTCACTAAGGCCATCAGCGAGCATGGCGACAAGCTTAAGACCCTGCAGGCATTGCAACAAATTGCCGCGATTTTCGGGACCGAGTTGGTGGCTGAAGGCATAGAAACGGCGGAAGACCTGCGGGTGCTGCGCGACTTGGGGCTGCCGCTGGGCCAGGGCTACTTTTTGGGTCATCCGGACCGCCAGCCTGCGCCCCACCTGCAGGCTCAGGCCAGCCGTGTACTGCGCGAGCGTCAGATCGCCGTGCTGCCGGAGCTGACCCGTGCGGTCACCAGCGGGCACCTGCGTCATATGGCGATTGTCAATGCCCCTACCGTCACACATGCCACTACTAACGACGCACTGGCTGCGCTGTTTCTGGACCAGGCGGATCTGCACGCCGTGGCGCTCCTGGAAGGCGAGCGCTCCGTGGGCATCATCAACCGCGCGCAGTTCATGAACCAGTACAGCAAGCTGTATTACCGCGAGGTCTGGGGCCGCAAAAGCTGTACGGTGCATGCCAACTGCGAGCCGCGCATCGTGGAGCGCAACCACAGCGTGGATGACTTGATCGGCATCCTCACGTCACAAGACCAGCGCTACCTGGCCGATGGTTTTATCGTGACCGACAACGGCCGCTACCTGGGCTTGGGCACTGGTGAGCAACTGGTGCGCTCGGTGACCGAGACGCGCATTGAGGCTGCACGCCATGCCAACCCGCTGACGTTCTTACCCGGCAATATTCCTATCAGCCAACACATGGACCGACTGCTGAAAAAGCAGGTGCGCTTTGTGGCCTGCTATGCCGACTTGAACCACTTCAAGCCCTTTAACGACTACTACGGCTACTGGCGTGGTGACGAGATGATCCGCCTGGTGGCGCGCATCGCAGTCGAGCAGTGCGACGCGCAGTTTGACTTTTTGGGCCACGTGGGTGGCGACGACTTTATTTTGCTGTTTCAAAGTGCGGACTGGCGCTTGCGCTGCGAGCGCCTGGTGGCGGAATTCAACAGCCGATCACAGGCTTTGTTTGACGATGATGCCCGCCAGGCGGGCGGCATTTTGGCAGAAGACCGCCAGGGTGTGGAGCGCTTCTTTCCGTGTACCACGCTGTCGGTGGGCGCGGTGGTAATAGACGCCAAACGCTTCACTCGGCCCGAGGATGTGGCCAACGTGGCTGCGCGGGCCAAACACGATGCCAAGCTGGCGGGCTTGGGGGTGTTTGAGCGTGTGGATGGACCCTAATGTCCCGGCACAGATTAAGGCGCGTGAAATTCAAATGCCCAGGGCGTTTTGAGCCAGGCCGTGGATTCCTCGCGCAGCAGGTGGGCGGACTGCGGGTAGGCCGTTGTCCAGCCAGCGCGGCAGCTCAATACCCAGTGGCTGGCGGCCGTGCTGGTGGCGCGCAGGCTCAGGCCTTTCATGTCGGGCTCGCGGCGGGCGTGGCACAGGATGACGGCCAGGCGCAAGGCCATCAGTTGGGCGGCCAGGCTCTGATCGCTTAAGTCAGCTTCTAATTTACGCAGCTTGCCGCGGTGGCCCAGCACCAGCAAGCTTAGGCGGTGCATTTCTGACAAAGAGAAGCCCATGGCATCGGCATTGTCCAGAATGTAGGCGCCATGCTTGTGGTAATCGCTGTGGCTGATGTGGCTGCCAATTTCATGCAACTCGGCCGCCCAGCTCAGCTTGCGCAGCAGGCGCGCAGGGTCGGGTGCCCACGCTGCGTTGCTACTCGTGTTCTTCCCCAGCATCTGGGTCAATAGTTCGGTGGCCACTTGGCCCACACGGGCTCCGTGGTTGGTGTCCACATTAAATTTGCGCGCCAGGCGCTGGACGCTGTTCAGACGCAGGTCGCCGGTAGACGCCTTGCTGCCCAGCAAATCACAAATCAGGCCATGGCGCAGACCACCTGCAGCCTGGTGCAATTGGGTGATGCCCAGCAGTTTGAACACCGCACGCATCACACTCACGCCGCCGCCAATGATGGCCTTGCGGTCTTCGCGCATGCCAGGCATACGCAACTTGTCTGCGTTTTGTGCGGAGATCAATCGCTCCAGCAGCCAGTCCAGGCCTTCCTGGGTAATGCTGCCGGCGGGCCAGCCGGCACCTACCAGTACATCGCTGATGGCACCCACGGTGCCGGCCGATCCGTAGGCTGTGGTCCAGTGGTCGGGGTGGTAGGCGTCCAGCGCCTCATCCAGCACGGCAGTGGCGGCAATCTCGGCCATCTCGAATGATCTTTTGCTGAACTGCCCATCGGCAAAGTAGCGGGTGGACCAGGCAATGCTGCCCACACGAAAGGATTCCATGACCTTAGGCGTTAGGCCCTGGCCCAGGATCAGCTCGGTAGAGCGGCCGCCAATGTCGATGACCAAGCGGCGCTCGTCGCTGGGCGGCAGCATGTGGGCGACACCCTGGTAGATCAGGCGCGCTTCTTCGCGGCCTGAAATTACGTCGATGGGAAAGCCCAAGACCTCGTTGCCACGCTTCAAAAATACATCGCGATTGCGCGCTTCGCGCAGGGTCTGGGTGGCAACGGCCCGCACTTCGCTGGGGTGAAAGCCCGCCAGGCGTTCGCCAAAGCGGGCCAGGCAATCCCAGCCGGCTTGCATGGCCTGGGGCGTGAGGTTGCGGTCTTCGTCCAGGCCGCCGCCTTGGCGCACGGTTTCTTTCAAATACTCGGTGCGGCGGAATTCGCCGTGGTCTACGCGGCCAATCTCCAGGCGAAAACTGTTGGAGCCCAGATCGATGGCGGCGAGGCGATTTCCAGTGTGCATTGACGGGTGTGTTGTGGGGTATTTGGTACGCGGTGGAGCATAGCATTCGCCCATAACTGTCCGGTGGTGGTGCCTGGGCTCAGCCAACCAAGCGGCCGTCAGTAGAAATCATGCTTTGGGTGACAAAGGAGCCCGAGCGACGTCTGCCGTCCAGATCAATACGAAATCCGCCCAACTCCAGCGAGCTGCGCTTTTGCAAAGCGGCCAATACCGTGCTGCGGGTTGGCGCACCGTCCAGGCCCTGCAGCACCTCAAAGGTGTAGCGCGCAGCCAGGTAGCCAGCCAGGCTCTGGGGCGTTGGTGGCTCGTCCAGGTAGCGGCCCATAGCCTCACGGTAGCTGCGCACAATCGGCAAGTTGGAGTTGACCAGCGGCACCACCTGGGTGGCAATCACGGCGGCTTGGCGGTTGCTGCCCAGTTGGGCCAGAGTTTGCAGGTTCACATCGGACATCGCGACGATGTAACGCTGGGACGCCTGCTTGCCAACACCCTGGCTGAATTGATAGAGCTCCGGCGTACCGCCCAAAAAAATCAGAATCCGAGGGCTGTCGGGCGAGAGGGTTTTACCCAACTGCTGCAGATCGCCCACCGGGCCGTAGTGTTTGAGTTGTAGTTTGAGGGCCAGCGCGGTGGATTCCATGTCATCGCGGTAGCTGGCAAATTCGGCCGGGCTGGCGTACACCGCGCCCAGCGATGTGACGCCCATCACCGATAGCGACTTCACGGCGTGGTCGATTTGTGCCTGGCGTGAGGCGAAGATGGCAAACGAGTTGTCACCCCGCGTGGTGTCGGGCTTGTGCAGCCAGGGGGCAATCTGCGCGAGGTCGGGCGCATCGCGGCGCAGCAGCTCAGACACTTGGGATGCCGCAGCCGCCCCCACGGTGCCAAACAGTGCCACGGCTTGGGTCTGGTTTTTGATGCTGTCGATGGCCCCACGCAGGCTGACCGCACTGCCATCCACTTCCAGAATCTGGTGCTGAACTGACTTACCCCGCAAGCCGCCCTTGGCATTGATTTCCTGCCAAGCGGTACGTGAGCCCGCCAAAAAGTCTTTGGACACGTCGATCTGCCCCGCCGATACATCTGCAATTTGCGCGACAGTGACGCCCCGGCCGGAGGCGCCCGGCTGTGCCCAAGTGGGCAAGGCCGTAGCGGTGATTGCTGCGGCGGTGGCCGCAGTCATAAATTGCCGACGGGTGGAGTTCATGGAGTGAGACATCGTGGTTGGGAGAAACGAGGGCACGCCGCAAAGAATGCTGGCGCTATCAAAAAGAGAGCTACTCAGGCAGTAAATACCTGGGCCTGAGGCCGATTTGGCTCCAAATTTGGTGTCAAGGGCCATGTCGGGGACCGGCAGCAGGGCGCTGCCGGTTGGACTGCCAATAGGGCGGTCTGTTACTTCTTGACAGGGGGCAGCAGCACAGCGTCGATCACGTGCACTACGCCGTTGCTGGCTGCAATGTCGGCCTTGGTCACGATGGCGTTTTCGCCCACCGTCACAAAGTCGCCAGCCTTGTTGAGGTCGATATCAGCGCCGTTCACGGTCTTGACCTTGCCGTTTTTCACATCAGCCGCGAGGGTTTTGGCCGAAATCACGTGGTAGGTCAACACGCCCTTGAGGGCTACAGGGTCCTTACCCAGAGCTTCCAGAGTTTTGGCGGGCACCGCCTTGAAGGCATCGTTGGTAGGAGCCAATACGGTGAAGGGGCCGGGGCCTTTCAGGGTATCCGTCAGGCCAGCGGTCTGAATCAGGCCGCTCAGAGTGCTCAGGGCGGGGTCAGCGGCGATGGTGTCGGCCACACTGACTGGCGTGGCTACGGTGGCGCAGCCCGCCATCAGAGTCACCAAGGCGGCGGCTAGGGCGGTACGGCGGGTAGCGGTTACAAAAGTGGAAGTGAATAGCATGGCGACTCCTGTTGAAAGAATGAGAGCGTATGTAGTTCTTGTGACAAAACCGTGACAAAACCGGCAAAATTGGAATGTCACAAGCCTGTCACAAAATATTCTTAAAGTTCACCCGTCACTAAACCAACACCTGAGGGTATTCCATGCAAATCCGTTTCAAATTGCCGCTGCTGACTTTGGCTCTTGTATCCACTTGGGGTGTTGCAACCCAGGCAGGTGCCCAAGAAATCACGGGCGCTGGTGCTTCATTCCCTGCGCCCATCTACTCTAAATGGGCTTCGGAATACAACAAAGCAACGGGCGTTAAAGTAAATTACCAGTCCATCGGCTCGGGTGGTGGCATCAAGCAGATTGACTCCAAGACCGTTGATTTCGGTGCGTCTGATATGCCCCAGACCGACGAAGTGTTGAAGTCCAAAGGCCAAATGCAATTTCCCACAGTAATGGGCGGTGTGGTGCCGGTGATCAACGTCAAGGGTATCGAGCCTGGCGCCATGAAGCTCACCGGCCAGGTGCTGGGTGATATTTATTTGGGCAAGATTACGCGGTGGAATGACCCCGCCATCAAGGCACTTAATCCGAGCCTGCCTTTGCCAGACGCAGCTATCGCTCCGGTGAACCGTGCGGATGGTTCAGGCACCACTTTCATCTTCACGAACTACCTGAGCAAGGTCAATCCGGAGTGGAAAGCCAAGGTTGGTGAGGGCACTGCGGTGAAATGGCTGGTGGGCGCGGGTGGTAAGGGTAACGAGGGCGTAGCTAGCTTCGTAGGCCGTCTGCCCAATTCGCTGGGCTATGTGGAGTATTCCTACGTCAAGCAAAACAAGCTGAACTACGCCGTGGTGCAAAACGCCGCGGGTAACTTTGTCAAACCTGAAGATGACACCTTCAAGGCCGCTGCAGCGGGTGCTGACTGGAATAAATCTTTCTACCAGATCCTGACCAACCAGGCCGGCAAGGATGCATGGCCCATCAGCGGTGCCACCTTTATCTTGATGCATTTGAAGCAAGACAAGCCTGCCAATGCAACGGAGACTCTGAAGTTCTTCAACTGGGCCTACAGCAACGGTACCAAGTCTGCCGCAGATCTGGACTACGTGCCTATGCCACCGGCGGTAGTGGCTTCGATCCAAAAAGCCTGGGGCGAAATCAAGGACGCATCCGGCAAGCCTGTCGCGTTCAAGTAATCCGCCAAAGACTCGCGTAAACAGGACTGGGAAAACACCATGTCATCTACACTTGCGCACGGTAATTTCCCGTCCAATTCTGTCGCAAACCAGCCTGAACGCGCTATGTCCTACCCACCTCCTAAAAAGAAAGCCCGTTCGGGCCCGATGGCCGACCGAATTTTTGCGTGGGTCGCGCGGGGCGCTGCGGTGGGCACACTCGCGTTGTTGCTGGCAATTTTGGTCACACTCACCATGAGTGCTTGGCCCGCTATCCACAAGTACGGTTTTTCGTTTTTGACTAGTACCGTTTGGGACCCTGTGCAGGACGAGTATGGTGGCCTGGTGATGATTTACGGCACGCTGGCCACGTCGTTGATTGCCCTGTTGATTGCAGTGCCGGTGAGCTTTGGTATTGCCTTGTTTTTGACCGAGCTGTCGCCTGCTTGGCTCAAGCGCCCATTGGGCACCGCTATCGAGTTGCTGGCAGCTGTACCCTCGATCGTTTACGGCATGTGGGGTCTGCTGGTATTTGGCCCGGTGCTAGCCACCTATGTGCAGCAGCCTCTACAAGCGGCTTTTAACGGTGTGCCTTACTTAGGTGCTTTTGTTTCCGGCCCGCCGGTGGGTATCGGCATTTTGTCAGCCGGTATTATTTTGGCAATCATGATCATTCCGTTTATCTCGGCGGTGATGCGCGATGTGTTTGAGGTGACACCTGCGCTGCTGAAAGAGTCGGCGTACGGTTTGGGTGCGACCACCTGGGAGGTCGTCAGCAAGGTGGTTTTGCCGTACACCAAGACCGGTGTGATTGGCGGCATCATGCTCGGTCTGGGGCGTGCCATCGGGGAGACCATGGCGGTCACCTTTGTTATCGGCAACTTTAACCAGCTCGACTCGCTCAGCCTGTTCCAAGCCGCCAATAGCATCACATCGGCACTTGCCAATGAGTTCGCCGAGGCCGGCGAGGGCTTGCATCAGGCTGCACTGATGTACCTCGGTCTGGTTCTTTTCTTCATTACGTTCGTTATTTTGTCGCTGTCCAAACTATTGCTATCACAGCTGCGCAAGGCTGAAGGAGCAAAAACATGAGCAATTTGATCTTGCAAGCCAGCCGTGCCGCGAAGTTCGCGCAGCGTAAACGGACGAATCAGTTGGCCACGCTGCTGGCGCTGTCGGCTATGGCGTTTGGCTTGTTCTGGTTGTTTTGGATCTTGTGGGAAACCGTGCGTTTGGGCCTGGGCGGCATCAGCCTGGCAACGTTCTCGCAAATGACGCCACCCCCGAATGACGAGGGCGGCTTGGCCAATGCGATTTACGGTTCTTTTTTGATGGTGCTGTTGGCTACCTGTGTCGGTACCCCGATTGGGGTGATGGCGGGAATCTACCTGGCAGAGTTCGACACGAAGAGCGTGCTGGCGTCTACCACGCGTTTTGTAAACGACATCTTGTTGTCCGCGCCCTCCATCGTGATCGGCTTGTTTGTGTATGCCGTTGTCGTATCGCGCTTTAAATCGTTTTCTGGCTTTGCCGGTGTCGTAGCGCTGGCGCTAATTGTGATTCCGGTGGTCATTCGCACCACTGAAAACATGCTGCAGCTGGTGCCCGCTGGTTTGCGTGAGGCCGCCTACGCGTTGGGTGCCCCCAAATGGAAGGTAATCTTGAGCATCACCTTGACTGCAGCACGCTCCGGCGTGATCACTGGGGTGTTGCTGGCAGTGGCTCGCATTGCGGGGGAGACTGCTCCGTTGCTGTTTACTGCGCTGTCCAATCAGTTCTGGACCAGTAGCTTGGGCGAGCCCATGGCGAGTCTGCCAGTAACAATTTTCAAGTTTGCCATGAGCCCTTACGAGAACTGGCAGAAGCTGGCCTGGGCTGGCGTGCTGATCATTACCAGCTTCGTGTTGTTGCTCAATGTTATGGCGCGTATATTGACGCGCAACAAAATTTAAGCGGCCCTCGGGTCTATCAGCCTCTTACCAAAATCAAACCATGCTCAATACCGTGACCACCCCGGCCAAGACCAAGATATCGGTCAAGGATCTGAACTTCTACTACGGCAAGTTTCATGCGCTCAAGGGTATCAATCTGGATATTCCTGAGAACCGCGTGACTGCCTTCATCGGCCCCTCGGGCTGTGGCAAATCGACATTGCTGCGCGTGCTCAACCGCATGTTCGAGTTGTACCCCGAGCAGCGCGCCGAAGGCCAGGTGCTGCTGGATGGCGAGAACCTGCTGATCAGCAAAGAAGACGTGGCTTTGCTGCGTGCCCGTGTTGGCATGGTGTTCCAAAAGCCTACGCCGTTTCCCATGTCCATCTTCGACAACATTGCCTTTGGTGTGAAGTTGTTTGAATCGCTGAACGCCACTGATATGGAAGAGCGCGTGGAGTGGGCCTTGCGCAAGTCGGCGTTGTGGGGAGAAGTCAAAGACAAGCTGCACCAAAGCGGCTCCAGCCTGTCGGGCGGTCAGCAACAGCGTTTGTGTATCGCGCGCGGTATTGCCATCAAGCCTGAGGTGCTGTTGTTGGACGAGCCTTGCTCGGCGCTAGACCCGATTTCGACCGCCAAAGTGGAAGAACTGATCGTGGAGCTTAAGAGCGATTACACCGTGGTTATCGTGACCCACAATATGCAACAAGCTGCCCGCTGCAGCGACAACACGGCCTACATGTACCTTGGTGATTTGATCGAGTTTGGACCTACGGAGCAGATGTTCTTCAAGCCCACGCGCAAAGAGACTGAGGACTACATCACTGGCCGATTTGGTTAAACCCTGGGAGCAAAAAATAATGTCCGACAAACACCTATCTACCCAATTCGACAGCGAACTCACCTCGGTATCTGCCCAGGTGATGGAGCTGGGCGGCTTGGTCGAATCGCAAATCCGCCAGGCGATTTACGCCCTGTCGCAGTTCAGCGTGGAGGTGGCCAATGAGGTCACCACCAACGAAGCGCGTGTGAATGCCATGGAGATCGAGATTGACCGTGATCTGTCCAGCATCATCGCGCGGCGCCAACCTACCGCGCGCGATTTGCGTCTGTTGATTGCGATCTCCAAGACCACAGCCAACCTGGAGCGCGTGGGCGATGAAGCTGAAAAGATCGCCCGTATGGTGCGCTCCATCATTCAAAGCGGTTCGCCCCGATCACTGCCATCGCTGGAGCTGCGCATTGCTGCCGACCTGGCCTCAGGTTTGTTGAATAAGGCGCTGGATGCGTTTGCCCGTCTGGACATCACGGCGGCCGTCGCGATCCTGAAAGAAGACGATCTGATTGATGCTGAATTCGATGGTTTTGTGCGCAAGCTGATCACCTACATGATGGAAGATCCGCGGATGATTTCGCCAAGTCTGGATTTGTTGTTTTTGGCCAAGGCGATCGAGCGCATAGGAGACCACGCCAAGAATATTGCCGAGTTCATCATCTACGTGGTCAAAGGCGAAGATATCCGCCATTCGACGATGGAAAAGATTGAACAGGTCGTCCGATGAGCCGGAGTTCGCTATGAGAAATATGCCCGCTGTATTGGTGGTGGAAGACGAATCGGCGATTGCCGAGCTCATCGCCGTCAACCTTCGACATAATGGTTTTCGCCCAACCTGGGCGATGGACAGTGCCAGTGCCCAGCGCGAGATTGATGCGGTCGTACCGGATTTAATTTTGCTTGACTGGATGCTGCCAGGCGAGAGCGGTCTGGTGCTGGCCAAACGCTGGCGCGAACATCCGCGAACCAAAGAAGTCCCCATCATCATGCTCACCGCGCGGGGTGACGAGTCTGACCGTGTGGCCGGTCTGGATGCCGGGGCAGACGACTACATTGCCAAGCCATTTTCTACGAAAGAACTGCTGGCTCGCGTGCGTGCGGTTTTACGTCGCCGGGTTCCAGAGCAGGCCGGTGAGGCCATCACTATCAGCGCTTTGGTGTTGGACCCTTCCACCCACCGCGTATCGTTTGAAGACAAGCCGCTCAAGCTGGGGCCCACCGAGTTCAAGCTCTTGCACTACCTCATGGGCCATGCCGAGCGGGTGCATAGCCGTTCGCAACTTCTAGATAAAGTCTGGGGCGACCATGTGTACATTGAGGAACGCACGGTGGACGTGCACGTGAAGCGCCTGCGCGAAGCGCTTGATGCAGCCGGTACGATGGTGGAGACCGTGCGCGGTGCGGGCTACCGTTTGACTGCCAAACCTGTCACGCCTGTGGCCGACAAGGCCAATGCCTGAGCTGTTCGCCTGACGTATGGTTTGGCGCATATTTACCTTGCTGCTGTGCCAAGTGTTGGTGGGATCATTGGCATCATTTCTTGCGCCCGCTGAGCAGGTCTGGACACAAGCGCTGGCGGCTGCGTTGGTTGGCGGATACATTTGGTTTTTATTGGACGTGCTGCGCGGTACGCGCCTGCTACGTTGGCTGCGGGCAGGCGGTGCTGACGACATTGCGCTGGGCAATGGCCTGTGGGGCGAGGTATATGACCGCGTGCGCCGCACCCTGCGTGCTAAAGACCGTTTGGCCGATGAGAGCAATGGACGCTTGAGTGATTTTTTGGCCGCCTTGCAGGCGTCTCCTAATGGAGTGGTGTTACTGGATGCGGACGGCCGCATTGAGTGGTTTAACGAGACTGCGTGTGTCCATTTTGGCTTTGACGCTAAACGCGACATGCTGCAGCACTTTGGCAATCTGGTGCGCGATCCCTCGTTTGCGGCTTACTACAACGCCCGGAATTTCTACGACGATGTGACTATGCCTGGGCGGCACAGCACTATGACAAAGCCGGTGCAGCTGTCGGTACATATCCATCCCTATGGTGAAGGTCGTAGCTTGCTGCTGTCGCGTGACATTACGGCGGTAGAGCAGGCGGAAGCCATGCGCCGCGATTTCGTGGCCAATGTTTCGCACGAAATCCGTACGCCATTAACTGTGCTGGCCGGATTTGTCGAGACCCTACAGGCGCTGCCACTCAACGAGCAAGAGCGCCACCGGTATTTGGGGCTGATGGCCCAACAAGCTAGTCGGATGCAAACCTTGGTCAGCGATTTGCTTACGCTGTCCCGGCTGGAAGGCAGTCCTTTGCCATCTGCCCTGGACTGGGTGCCCGTGGATGCCTTGATGGAGCAATGTGCCCAAGAAGCGTATGAGCTGTCCAGCATCTTGAACCAGCAACAACACGACCTTCAATTTGTGGGGCTTCCTGGTGTGGATATTGCAGGTTCATCGGTAGAGCTGTACAGCGCGATCTCCAATTTAATCGGCAACGCCATCCGTTATACGCCCGCAGAAAAGCGTATCGAGATACGTTGGGTGTTGCGTGAGGATGGTGCTGCGGTGCTGAGCGTTAAAGACCATGGGCAGGGTATTGCGCCCGAGCATTTGCCGCGTCTGACGGAGCGTTTTTACCGGGTGGACCGCAGCCGTTCACGCGATACGGGTGGCACCGGTTTGGGCTTGGCGATTGTGAAGCATGTGGCCCAGCGCCATGGAGCTGAGTTGAGTATTGAGAGCGTGCCGGGCACAGGCTCAACATTTTCAATCACTTTTCCGGCCAGCCGCGTACACCATTTGCCAGTGGCGCAGGCGATCGCAGCCTAACGCGTATGTTTAAGGGCTTTGTTAGCGGCGCCTAAATATCAACACATTGAGCAAGCCATCGGCGGGATGCTCGACCAACGTTTGTCGGGTCCAAAGCTCCGTATCAATGCCTGGCGGAGCGGTGAAATCAGGCCCCGGTTCCGCTATCAACCAAGCGCACCGCTCAACACTGGGGAGTGGCTGTAGTTTGAGTTTGCCGTAGAACTGAAACGCTGCAATCTGACCCTGGCTCAAGCCCAAGGTTTGTACGCACTCGTGCGTGTCTAATAGCGGCAGCGTCCGCCCAACCAGGGCCTTGTAGCTCTGCGCGTAGTTCAGTAGTGGCATCCACAGGGTCATTAGCAGCAGCCAGCACATCGCAGCGCCACCGGCTGGTAGCACCAGGCTTTTCCAAATAGCAGCGCGGTGGCGACCCACACGCCACTTCACTAGCCAGGCCCACACCAGGGTCGCTGTCAGTGCCACGGCAAAGAATGCCAAAGAAAAACTCGGCGTAAAGCCCGGCGCCAGCCGCGCCACGTTAGCTGCAGGCTGTGCGGGTACACCCGTTTGCATGGCGATCCACACCACCCAAATAATGATGCCGCAACCCGAGAAGAACAGCAGCGTGAACCAGTCGATCAACGCAGCGACGGACCGCTTCAGTGTGGGCAGCGCAAAGGCAGCCAAGGCCGCCAGAGGCGGCAAGGCCAGCAACAGTGTGCGCTCCGATGAACCGGTTAATACAGTTGCAACCAGCGGCACTAAAACAAACCAGGTGGGTAGAGCGACATGGCGGCTGATGTGCCGGGTAAAGAGATGGCGGCGCCAGCGCCAGATGGTCCAGACAGCCATGGGTAAAACGGGCCAGGTGAACCAAATCAGGAGCTGCGCAATTCCGTTCCACTGCACCAGCGTTGCTTGGGGCAGGCTGATCATCCAGCGCCATTGGTCCAGGTGCAATGCAACGCCACAGATGACCAAGGTCAGCAACAGCAATGCTGCACTTTCCAGTCGGATGGCTCGGGGCGTGCTGATTTCTGCGCTCTCTGTCGACTGGTCCAGCGCGTGGACCAGTGCGCCGCCTGCGCCCAATAAAAAGGCCAGTGCAGGCGCGCCCGACAGTGCCAGGCCAGTGACACCCAAGCCAGCCGCAACGGCCGGACCGATGCGCCGATATGGCAAGGCGCTGACGCCGTAAAACAGTAGGGCCACAAAGCCCAGTTGCGCGGCGGCGGGCGTGGTTTCATGGGAAAGTTGGGCAAGTCCCAGGCTCGCTATAAATGCCAGCAGCCCAGCATCCGCCATGGCACGCGCGTAGTCGGTGGGCAGCGCTTCGCCACCAAAGGCAAAAGCGACCGGTTGGGCGCGGGGAGTGCGGCCCAGGTAATAGGTGCCATACCAAGTAGCGATCAGGGAGAGCGCTAGAAACAGGCCAAATGGTAAGCGCACAGCAAAGTCGGCGGGTATCCAGCCCGGAGCCAATTGGATGGCCCAGGCGCCAATCCAGTAGGGCAGTAGGGCCGGGTGCTCGGGCGTAGCGCCCATTAGTGTGGGCGCCATCCAGCGGGATGTTCCCTGTGCAAGCTCCGCCATGTAGCCTAGGGCTGCCATGTCGGCGCTCTTCCAGGCGTCGCGCCCCAAAAAGCCCGGCAGCACATAGGCAATACAGAACAGCAGCAACGCTGTGCGCGGCAGACGCCGGACAGCGGATTGGGCGACGATGGCGGGGGTGGGACTATTCACAGCGGCAATTCAATAAGGCGAAAAAAAGGCAGCTCCGAAACCCGGGCTGCCTTCTGGTGCGTTTCAGGTGTAACCCTGAAACTCGCTTATGCGGCTTCGGTCTTGGCAGTAGTCTTGCCGAAACGGTTGCGGAAGCGCTCCACGCGGCCACCCATGTTGTCCACGGATTTTTGTGTGCCGGTGTAGAAAGGATGCGACTCGCTGGTAGTGTCCAACTTGTACAAAGGCAGCTTGCGGCCGTCTTCCATATCGATCATTTCCTTGGTGTTGGCGCAAGAACGTGTCACAAACTTAAAGTTGTTGGACATGTCAATGAAGCACACTTCACGGTAATTGGGGTGAATCCCTTTTTTCATACTAACTCCATCAGTTGCGAGAGCCGCGCCAGCCAATCCAGCGTACTTGTCGCGAAACCCAAGATTATAACCCAGAGCAGCTGGGGCAAATCCGCGCAGGGCCGCCCCATGCGGATTTAGCCCCCTCGGGGGGCAGAGAGCCACACGCAGTGGGCGAACGTGGGGGCAAATAGCTCTATCCACCCCGACGCATCATGTCGAAGAACTCGCTGTTGTTCTTCGTAGCGCGCATTTGCTTGAGCACCATTTCCATGGACTCGATTTCGTCCATGTTGTAGAGGAACTGGCGCAGGATGCGCGTCTTTTGCAGAATTTCGGGCTGCAGCAACAATTCCTCGCGGCGGGTACCGCTGCGATTGAGCTGAATGGACGGGAACACGCGCTTTTCGTACAAGCGGCGATCTAAGTGGATTTCGCTATTGCCGGTGCCCTTGAATTCTTCAAAGATCACTTCGTCCATACGGCTGCCGGTATCCACTAGCGCAGTGGCGATGATGGTCAGTGAGCCGCCTTCTTCTACATTACGGGCCGCGCCCAGGAAGCGCTTGGGGCGCTGCAAAGCGTTAGAGTCCACACCACCCGTCAAAACCTTGCCCGACGACGGCACCACGTTGTTATAAGCGCGGGCCAGGCGGGTAATCGAGTCCAGCAAGATGACCACGTCTTTTTTCAGTTCGACTAAACGCTTGGCGCGCTCGATCACCATTTCAGCGACGTGCACGTGGCGGGCGGCGGGCTCATCAAAGGTGGAAGCAATCACTTCACCTTTGACGGTACGCTGCATTTCGGTCACTTCTTCGGGGCGCTCGTCAATCAGCAACACCATCAGGTAGCTATCAGGGTAGTTGGCCGAGATAGCGTGGGCGATGTGCTGCATCATCACGGTTTTGCCGCTCTTAGGCTGTGCCACGATCAGTGCGCGCTGGCCTTTACCGATGGGGGCAATGATGTCGATGACGCGGCCGGTGATGTTTTCTTCGCCCTTGCTGTCCTGCTCCAGCTTCATTTGCACCTTGGGGAACAGCGGGGTCAAGTTCTCGAACATGACCTTGTGCTT
This sequence comes from Burkholderiales bacterium, assembly GCA_025363275.1. Taxonomy (GTDB): domain Bacteria; phylum Pseudomonadota; class Gammaproteobacteria; order Burkholderiales; family Burkholderiaceae_C; genus Allorhodoferax. The sequence continues at coordinate 21,253 of JANYEE010000039.1, forward strand.
ATTGCTCTCAGGTGAGTCACCATTGACCGAGTCCAGCTTGTTCAAAGCAAAGTAGCGCTCGCCGTCTTTGGGCGTGCGTACCTCGCCTTCGATCATGTCACCCGTGTGCAGGTTGAAGCGGCGTACCTGGCTGGGGCTGATGTAGATGTCGTCGGTGGAGGCGGTGTAGCTGGTGTCCGGGCTGCGCAAGAAACCAAAACCGTCGGGCAGGATTTCCAGCACGCCGTCGGCAATGATTTGCTCGCCCGTGCGTGCGCGCTTCTTGATGATGGCAAACATCAACTCTTGTTTGCGCATGCGGCCCGTGTTTTCGATCTCAAGTTCTTCTGCCTGCTTCAAGACTTCGGAGACGTGCAGGGCTTTGAGTTCGTTTAAGTGCATGGAGATGGTCCCGGTTTGGGGAAGTGACCGAAAAGGAATCGGAATTAAGAAGAAGTCAGGGGAAGGGGGGAGCAGCGCGTTTGTGACTTGCTGCTGCGTTCATAACCGGCATCGTTGGCCAGATCACGGAACCGGCGTTTTAATAGACCAATGAACAGTTTAATTATGACAGGAAAATCTAAAGGGCCGCAAACATAGCTAGGGCCCTCAAAAGGGCCCCATTTCTAACATCGCAGAGAGAGGCTTGCGCCCGTCCAGACGGATATCACGCCAATTGCTGATCGATGAACGCAACCAATTGGGCCTTGCTCAGAGCGCCCACCTTGGTGGCTGCCAGTTGCCCGTCTTTGAACAGCATCAGGGTAGGAATGCCACGAATACCAAACTTGGCCGGGATCTCGCGGTTCTCGTCCACGTTCATCTTGGCGATATTGAGTTTGCCTTCGTAGGTGGTAGACACTTCGTCCAGGATAGGAGCGATCATTTTGCAAGGGCCGCACCACTCCGCCCAGTAGTCCACCAGGATCGGGCGGGCGGATTGCAGAACGTCGGCCTCGAAAGTGGCATCGGTCACGTGTTTGATGAGTTCGCTGGCCATGTTTTTTCCTTAGAGTGTGGGCATAGAAGCTAAAGTTGCGGCATTGTGACAGAAACCAAGTATCCCCACCCCTCCCCGGAAGCTATCAACGGCATAGTTAGAAGTGATGCCGCCAGCACGGGAAATCGGCGTTTGGCGGCCTTTTCCTACGCGGTCGATCACCCTGCGATGGGGCTATGGGTTAACGCCCAAACCGGTGCTCTGGATAGCATCGCCTCGATCATCCGCAACGCTTACGCGCACGCGGCACGCACGGTGGTCGTCTTGCCCTATGCGCAGCTGCTACCCCTGGTGAGCCGATTGTGGGCGCAGCGTTTTCCTGATGGTTTTGTGCCGCGTTTTGAGACCACGATGAACTGGAGTGCTGCGCTGCAGGTGCGCAGTGTGCAAAACACCGACATCAGCTTTGATACGGCGCTGGATTTGTTGACCGCGCAAGCCTTGTTGGCCTCTGCCGGGCTGGGCGCGCACGAAGATGCGCTGGCGGGCGTGCTGGTGCAGTCGGCCCAGCAGCTGGCTCCGCTAGCGGCGGCCTGCCCCCCCGAAGAGCGGCAAGCGTGGGCGCAAACTGCCCGTGTGGCGGCGGTGGTGGGCATGGAGGCCCAGGCCTTAAAACTAGAGGCGGCTGTGGCGCGTATAGCCGTAGAGTGGGCCGCCGTGTCAGGCTACGCCAGCGATGTCCTGTTCGCCCCCGCTTTGTGTGGCGATGTGGACTTGCTAATCTTCATTCAGGGCTTGAACCCTGATCCTCTGGTGGCGGGTTTGAAAGTGGCGTGGGGTGAACGACTCCAACAATTGAATCTGGTGCCTGAAGCATTAGAGACGAGTTCCATGCAAGCTGAAGCGCGGCCCGGCTGGCTGCTGCACCCGTGTCTGGATGGCGAGGACGAAGCCCAACGCACCGCCGCCTGCGCGCTGCAGCATATTGCGCAAGGCGAGTTCCCATTGGCGCTGGTGTCGTCTGACCGCGCTTTGACCCGCCGCGTGCGATCGATGCTGGAAGCGCATGGCGTGCGCATGCGCGACGAAACCGGCTGGAAGCTGTCCACCAGTGCCGCGGCGGCGCTGGTGATGGCGCTGCTCAAGGCGGGCGCCTGGAATGTATCCACAGACGGCGTGCTGGCTTGGCTCAAGCAAGTGCCGGAGCGTGAAGACATTGTTGAACTGCTGGAGGTCGCGCTGCGGCGCCACGCCGTGCGCGACTGGCGTGCAGTGGCCAGCGTTGCATCAATTCAAGACAAGCCGCTGTTGCCACCCCTGTGCCAGGAAGTTGATGCCTGGATAGCCACCTGCAAAGGCCGCAAATGCCTGGTCGATTGGATTGAAATTTTGCAGACGGGCTTGCAAAGCTGGGGCTGCTGGGAGTCGCTGCTGGAGGATGGTCCCGGCGCCAAAGTGGCCGCCGTATTGCGACTGGATCCGGCCAGCGCAGCCGAGTGGGATAGCCGCGCCCACACTGCGCTGTGGAGTGGGCGCAAGCTGGATTTGGCGGAGTTCACGGCCTGGGTCAACCAGGCGCTGGAGGCCGCGAGTTTTCAGCCGGACTACCCCGACGAGGAGCAAGTGGTGATCTTGCCGATGAGCCAAATGCTGGGCCGCCCGTTTGCCGCTGTGCTGCTGGCAGGCTGCGATGAGGTGCGCCTGAACCCGGCAGTAGAGCCGCCCGGTGTCTGGACCGCCGCGCAGCGTGCCGCCCTGGGCTTACCTACGCGGGATGTGCTGGAAGTGGCTTTTCGTGCATCCTGGCACCACGCGCTGCAAACGCCCCTGGCCGATGTGCTGTGGCGCACCAGTGATGACACCGGCGAAGCGTTAATGCCCAGCGTGCTGGTGCAGGTGCTGCAATGGCACTCCCAAGCTACGCAGGGCGCGGACCCGCGCACGCTGCGCGCGGTGCAGCCCAGGCCGACGCAGCCTCCGCTGCCGGTGGGAGAGTTATTGCCACTGGAGCGCTGGACGGCCAGTGCCTATGAAGATTTGCGCCAATGCCCTTACCGATTCTTTGCGCTGCGCCAGTTGGGCTTGAAGGCGGTCGATGAGCTGGAGGGCGATGTAGACAAGCGCGACTTTGGCGTGTGGCTGCACGATGTCTTGCGCGCCTTCCATGAAGCGCTGTTGCTGGACCCCACGATGCCGCAAGACCAGCGCCGCACCCTGCTGGATCGCTGCAGCGCCGAGGTCACCAGCGCCATGGGCTTGCCCGAGGGCGAGTTTTTGCCCTTTGCTGCGGCCTGGCCCGCGGTGCGGGATGGTTATGTGGATTGGCTGGCAGACCACGAGGCGGGGCAGGCGCGCTTTGTGGATGCTGAAACATCGCACACACAATCCATGGGCAGCGTGACGCTGTTTGGCCGCATTGATCGCACCGACCACATTGGCCAAGGACCGGACGGGCAAGTGCTGGTAGTGGACTACAAAACCGAACCCTTGGCCAAGACGCGCGGGCGCGTCAAAGAGCCGCTGGAGGACACGCAAATGGCGTTCTACGCCGCGCTGCTGCCGCACGACACGCTGCGTGGCATGTATGTGAATGTGGGTGAGAAAGACGGCACCAAGACCTGCGAGCAAGTGCACTTGGTAGAGGCCCGCGATGCCTTGATCGAAGGCCTGCTGCAAGACGTGGAAGCGATTGCTGGAGGCGCGGCATTGCCAGCATTGGGTGAAGGCGTGGCCTGCGATTTTTGTGATGCACGGGGACTGTGCCGCAAGGACTTCTGGTGATGAATGACCTCCACGGTCGCCCATTGCATGTGGCTCCCTGCCCCCCGAGGGGGCCGCATTTTTGCTTGGGGCGGTCCGGCGCAAAAACACCATGAACACCGCTGCCTTCGAACACAACGGCGTCACCGTCGCCCGCCAGCACTTTTACGCCATCGCCTGCGACCCGCGGCGCAGTGTGGCGGTGGAGGCCTGCGCAGGCGCGGGCAAGACCTGGATGCTGGTGTCGCGCATCTTGCGCGCGCTGTTAGAGGGTTGCCCGCCGCAAGACATTTTGGCGATTACCTTCACCAAAAAAGCCGCCGGTGAAATGCGCCAGCGCTTGCAACACTGGTTGCTGGAGTTTGCCAGTGCATCGGATGAACAGCTCACCACCGAGTTGCAAATCCGCGGCCTGCTGACCACACCCACAGCCGCCCAATTGCAAACCCTGCGCGGCCTGCACCTGGCGCTGCTGCACAGCGGGCGGCCGGTGCAGATTCGCACCTTCCACAGCTGGTTTGCGGCGCTTTTGCGCAGTGCGCCGATGGCCGTGCTGCATGAGCTGGGCCTGCCCGGCCACTACGAGCTGCTGGAGAACGATGCCCACGCCGTGGCCCTGGTGTGGCGGCGTTTCCAAACCCGCGTGGCGCAAGATACTGATGCCCGGCGTGACTACCTGGACGCGGTAGCCACCCATGGCCGCCACCAGACGCACAAGGCGCTGGAGGCCGCGCTGTCCAAGCGGGTGGAGTTTGTGTTGGCCGATACGCACGGCGTAGTGGATGCGTCGATAGAAACCTTCGCGGCGCAGTACCCGGCGTTTGCGGGCCATGCCACACCGGGTGATCACCTGCTGCTGCCCGTTACGCAAACCTTGCTGTGGGCGGCGGCCAAGGCACTGGGGGCCAGCGCGCTGGTCACCTGCACTAAGGCCGCGCGGGATCTCGAAGCGGGGCTCACGGACTTCAACCCCGCCGCCATCACCGATGCCTTGCTCACCCAAAAAGGCACGCCCCGCAAGCTCAGCGACAAGCTGATTGGCATAGAAACCGTGCGCGAAGCCCAGGCCGTGTTGGTGGAGCTGGCCCAAGCCGAGCTGCAACACCAGGCCTGGCTGCACCACCACCGCATGGCGCGGCTGGCGCGGGGGCTGGTGGAAGACTTTGCCCAGCTTAAGCGCGAGCGCGGCTGGGTGGACATGGGCGACCTGGAGCGCGCGGCGCTGGCGCTGATGTCTGACGAAGAATTGAGCGGCTGGGTGCAGGAGCGGCTGGATGCGCGTGTGCGCCATTTGCTGATTGATGAATTTCAAGACACCAACCCGCTGCAGTGGCAAGCCCTGAGCGCCTGGCTGGGCGGCTACACCGGCGCGGGCAATGCGCCCAGCGTGTTCATTGTGGGCGACCCCAAGCAAAGCATTTACCGCTTCCGCCGGGCCGAGCCCCAGGTCTTTCAGGCGGCCAAGGCTTTTGTGGCTGATGGCCTGAACGGTGATTTGCTGAGCTGCGACCACACCCGCCGCAACGCGCCGCCCATCATCGATCTGGTCAACACCGTGCTGACGCAAGCCCAAGAGGGCGGTGAGTTTGATGGCTTTCGAGCCCACACCACCGAGTCGCTGGAAGCAAGCCAGTGCCTGAAGCTGCCGCGCCTGCTGCGCGAGGACGCGCAAGCTGGGGTAGAGGCCGAGAGCGACGATGCGCTGGACAGCGAACCCGCTTGGCGTAACTCGTTGACCACACCCCGGCGCGAGGTGGAAGAAACCCGCAAGGCGCTGGAGTGCCGCCAGGCCGCGCGCTGGTTGCACCAACAGCTCAATGCGCCCGGCAGCACGCTGCGCCCGGACCACATCATGGTGCTGGCCCGCAAGCGCGAGCGCCTGGGCCTGATGCAGGCCGAGCTGGCTGCGCTGCACATTGCCGCCCAGCAGCCCGAGAAGACGGAGCTGATCGACTGCGCGGAAGTGCTGGACGTGGTCGCGCTCTTGGACGCGCTGGTATCGCCGCGCCACGATTTGTCGTTGGTGCGGGCTTTGAAGTCGCCCTTGTTTTCCATTGCCGACCAAGACTTGGTAGCGCTGGCACTGGCAGTGCGCGCGGCCAAGGCGGAGTCTGAGAGCAACACGGCCCCGAGTTGGACCACCTGTTTGCAAACCACGGCCAGCTTGCCACCGGCACTGACCCAAGCGGCCCACCAGTTGGCCGAGTGGCGCGCCTGGGTGCGCAGCCTGCCGCCGCACGATGCGCTTAGCGCCATCTACCAGCAGGGCGATGTGCTGGCCTGCTTTGCGGCGGCCGCCCCGGCGGGCAAGCGCGATGCTGTGGTGGCCAATCTGCAAGCCCTGCTGGGCGCGGCCTTACAACTGGATGGCGGGCGTTACCTCACGGCCTATGGCCTGGTGCGCAGCCTACGCGCCGGGGGCAACCCCGCGCCGGTGCGCGCGCAAACGCAGGCGGTGCGCTTGCTCACCGTGCACGGCGCCAAGGGCCTAGAAGCGCCGCTGGTATTGCTGCTGGACACCGATGGCGAAGCGCCCAAGGCCGAGACCATGGGCGTGCTGGTGCAGTGGCCGGGCGAGGCGGCTTACCCGCAGCGCTTTGCCTTTGTGGCCAGCGAATCGCGCCCCAGCGCCTGCTTAGCCCCAGCGCTGGCGCAAGAGCAAGCCGCCCGCCAACGTGAAGAACTCAACGGCCTGTATGTGGCGCTGACGCGCACGCAGCAGACCCTGGTGGTTTCCAGCATGCAGCCGCACAGCGGCTCCGATCGAAGCTGGTGGCAGCGGCTGGAGCCCCTGCTGCAGCCCGCGCCCTGGCGGGAGGCGGTAGACGATGAAGCTGTGCGTGAAGACGCGCAAGAGCCTCAAGAGGCCGATTTAGCCGTTTTTTCGATGCTTTCATTGCCAAATCACGCCATGGCCCAGGTAAAAACTGCCTGGGCAGCTATCAAAAACGTAGCAGAGGCCGATAGCGAAGAATCCCGCATCGGCCAAGCCATGCACCGTTTGCTGGAGTGGGTGGCGCCCACTGCGCTGCGCCAAGCGCCC
>JANYEE010000071.1 GCA_025363275.1 Burkholderiales bacterium
CCAGCTCAATCTTGACGATCTGCTCGATCTGCACCAGAAACCAAGGGTCGATCTTGGTGAGCGCAAAGACCTCCTCGACACTCATGCCCTGTGCAAACGCATCGCCCACGTACCAAATACGCTCCGGGCCGGGCTCGCCCAGCTCTTTTTCCAGCACTTCGCGGTCCTGGGTCTTTTCGTTCAAACCATCTACCCCCACTTCCAGGCCACGCAGGGCCTTTTGGAATGATTCCTGGAAGGTACGACCCATGGCCATCACTTCACCTACGCTCTTCATCTGCGTGGTCAGGCGGCTGTCGGCAGCGGGGAATTTCTCAAATGCAAAACGCGGAATCTTGGTGACCACATAGTCGATGCTGGGCTCAGACGAAGCAGGCGTGGCACCGCCTGTAATGTCATTGCGCAGCTCGTCCAGCGTAAAGCCGACCGCCAACTTGGCGGCGATCTTGGCAATCGGAAAACCGGTCGCTTTGGAGGCCAAGGCGGAAGAGCGCGACACGCGCGGATTCATCTCGATCACCACCATGCGGCCATCGACCGGGTTGATGGAGAACTGCACGTTAGAGCCACCCGTATCTACGCCAATTTCGCGCAGCACCGCCAGGGAGGCGTTGCGCAAAATCTGGTATTCCTTGTCGGTCAGCGTTTGGGCCGGGGCCACGGTGATGGAGTCGCCGGTGTGCACGCCCATCGGGTCCAGATTTTCAATCGAGCAAACGATGATGCAGTTGTCCGCCTTGTCGCGCACCACTTCCATCTCGTACTCTTTCCAGCCCAGGAGTGACTCTTCAATCAGCAGCTCGTTGGTGGGCGAGGCTTCCAGGCCGCGCTTGCAAATGGTCTCGAACTCTTCGGAGTTGTAGGCGATGCCGCCACCCGTGCCGCCCAGCGTGAAACTGGGGCGAATGACCGTTGGGAAACCCAAGGTCTTTTGCACCGTCCAAGCCTCTTCCATACTGTGCGCGATGCCCGAACGTGCAGAACCCAGACCAATCTTGGTCATCGCGTCCTTGAACTTCAGGCGGTCTTCGGCCTTGTCAATAGCCTCGGGTGTGGCTCCAATTAATTCCACTGATTTGCCCGTTGACGCGCCCTGGTACTTCTCGAGTACGCCGTGGTGCCATAGATCCAGTGCGCAGTTGAGCGCAGTCTGGCCACCCATGGTCGGCAAAATAGCATCGGGACGCTCCTTGGCGATGATCTTTTCGACCGTCTGCCAAGTAATCGGCTCGATGTAAGTGACGTCAGCCGTGTCCGGGTCGGTCATGATCGTGGCGGGGTTGCTGTTGATCAGGATGACTTTGTAGCCCTCTTCGCGCAGCGCTTTGCAGGCCTGCACGCCGGAGTAATCAAACTCGCAGGCCTGGCCGATGATGATGGGGCCAGCGCCGATGATGAGGATGCTTTTTAGGTCGGTACGTTTTGGCATGGTGTGACTCGTCGCTTTTTAGGCTCTTTATTTTTCAATTAATTCAGACTCGCGGTAGCCAGCTTGGCCCCGAACCAGACAAACAGGCCGCCCACCGCACCGGAGAGGCTGCTGGAGAGACGCTGGCGGCGGCTAAACGTCTCAGCCAGGCGGGCACCCCCCACTATCAGGGCGAACAAATACAGGGCGCTGAACGTCATCAGAATGGCGCTTAGGATCAAAAAGGGAATGGCTGGCGTTTCAAAGTGCGGATCAATGAACTGGACGAAGAAAGACAACAAAAACAAAATCGCTTTAGGGTTCAGCAGGCTGATGACCAGAGCGCGTTTGAAGGGATGCGCCAAGTGCGCTGGCGTCTCCTGCGCGGGGGCTGCGGCAATGGCAGCGCGCTGGCGCCATTTTTTCCAGGCGCCCCAAATGAGGTTCAGCCCCACCCAAGTCAGGTAGGCAGCACCCGCGTATTTAACGACCATAAACAGCGCCGGTTGCGTGCGCAACAGGCCCGCAGCGCCCAGCGCCGTGAGGGCCAACAAAATCGCATCACCCACAAACACACCAAAGGCCCCCTGCCAACCCGCCTTGACCCCACGGGCCGTGGCCACCGACAACACAAACAGCGAATTGGGCCCGGGCAACAAAATGATGCCAAACGCGCCAATCATGTAAGTCCAAATATCGGTGACACCGTAGAAACTCATGTCTGCTGCGCTCCGCGCGTTGTCATCTCCCGAATAAAACGGTCGAACAGATAACCGATGTCGTGCGGGCCGGGCGACGCTTCGGGGTGGCCCTGAAAGCAGAAAGCTGGTTTGTCCGTGCGCTCCAGGCCCTGCAGCGTGTTGTCAAACAGGCTGATGTGGGTGGGGCGCAGATTGGCGGGTAGCGATTTTTCATCCACCGCAAAGCCGTGGTTTTGGCTGGTGATGGAGACGCGGCCACCGTGCACCGGATCATTGCTGAGGTCTTTGACGGGATGGTTGGCACCATGGTGACCGAACTTCATCTTGAACGTCTTGGCGCCGCTGGCCAAAGCCATGATCTGGTGGCCCAGGCAAATGCCAAAGGTGGGGATGCCAGTTTCGATCAGCTCTTTGGTAGCGGCAATGGCGTAATCGCAGGGCTCCGGGTCACCCGGGCCATTGCTCAGGAAAATGCCGTCGGGCTGGTGCTTGAGCACGTCGGCAACCGATGTTTGCGCAGGCACTACAGTGACCTTGCAGCCCCGTTCAGCCAACATGCGCAAGATGTTCTTTTTGACGCCGAAGTCGTAAGCCACCACATGGAATTTGGGGGTGGTCTGTTGGCCATAGCCCGGTTTGCCATCGGCATTGGCCAACTTCCACTCCGACTCGGTCCAGGCGTAGCTGGTAGTGCTGGAGACCACCTTGGCCAAATCCAGACCCGACATGCTGGGCGCGGCCTTGGCAGCGGCTACAGCCTTATCGATGGCTTCTTTGGTAACCGTTTCGCCAGCGGACAGCGCCAGGATGCAGCCGTTTTGCGCGCCCAGGGTGCGCAGTTGGCGCGTCAGTTGGCGGGTGTCGATGTTGGCAATGGCTACCGTGCCCTCGGCCACCAAATACTCGCTCAGCGTCTGCGTGGAGCGGAAGTTGGAGGCGAACAACGGCAAGTCTTTGATGATCAGGCCGGCGGCTTGCACTTTGCCGGACTCGATGTCTTCAGGATTGACGCCGTAGTTGCCGATGTGCGGATAGGTGAGCGTGACGATCTGCTGGCAGTAGCTGGGGTCGGTCAGGATTTCCTGGTAGCCGGTCATGGCGGTGTTGAACACAACTTCGCCGACAGTGGAGCCAGGGGCTCCTATGGAATTGCCAACATAGACCGTGCCGTCTGCGAGCGCCAGGAT
>JANYEE010000105.1 GCA_025363275.1 Burkholderiales bacterium
GGCAGTAAACACCTGGGCCACGGGCATATTTCATTCAAAAAGTTCACGAAAAACCTACTTTCGCAGCCGCTGCGTATCTTTGGCCAACTGCGTCACGCGTGCCCAGTCGCCCGCAGCAAACGCCTCTGCGGGCACGATCCACGAGCCACCCACACAGATGACATTGGGCAGCGCCAAAAAGTCGGGCGCGTTCTGCAGCGTGACGCCGCCCGTGGGGCAAAACTTCACATCAAAAAACGGGCCGCTCCAGGCCTTGAGCATGGCGGGGCCGCCGGCTTGCATGGCGGGGAAGAATTTGAGTTCGGTGAAGCCGTCTTCTTGCGCCATCATGATTTCGCTACCCGTCGCCACGCCGGGCAACAAGGCCAGGCCTACATCGCGGCAGGCTTGGCCCACGGCGCTGGTGTAGCCAGGGCTGACGGCAAAGCGGGCGCCGGCGTTGGCGGCGGCTTGCGCATCAGCGCGGGTGCGGATGGTGCCTGCGCCCACGACGGCCTCGGGCACATCCCGTGCAATAGCTTCGATGCAGGCCAGGGCTTGCGGGGTGCGCAGGGTCACCTCCAGCATGCGCACGCCACCGGCCAACAGGGCGCGGGCCATGGGTACGGCGTGGGCCACATCGTTCAACACGATCACGGGGATCACGGGGGCATCCTGCATGACTTGCAGGGCGGTCAGCGGTGTCGATAGGGTGTGGTTTACAGCCATGTGCAGGCTCCTTCTTCGGCGGTGAGTGCGTTGCGGCGGAAGTTGGCAAACAGCTCGCGGCCCATGCCGATGCCGTTGGCCACGCGCAGTTCTTCGGGCATGGTGGCTACAGGGCGTGCGGCCCATTCGGCTTCACTCACCAGTACTTGCAGTGTCTCGGCATTCGCGTCCAGGCGGATCACATCGCCGTCTTGCACCCGGGCCAGTGGGCCACCGGCGGCAGCCTCGGGCGACACGTGGATGGCAGCGGGCACCTTGCCCGAAGCGCCGCTCATGCGGCCATCGGTCACCAGGGCCACGCGGAAGCCCTTGCCCTGCAGCACGGCCAGCGGCGGCGTGAGCTTGTGCAGCTCAGGCATGCCATTGGCTTGCGGGCCTTGCCAGCGCACCACACAAATCACGTCGCGGTTGAGTTCATCGGCACTGAAGGCCTTGTGCAAGGCATCTTGCGATTCAAAGACGCGGCATGGCGCTTCGATGATGTGGCGGTTATCCGGCACGGCAGATACCTTGATCACGCTACGCCCCAGATTGCCTGTGAGCAACTTCAATCCACCGCTGGCGCTGAACGGGCTGCTGGCCGGGCGCACCACCGTGTCGTCCTTGCTGGCCCCGGGGTCGGCCCATTGCAAGCTGCCGTCCACCTGGGCCGATGGGATGCCTGAAAACTCACGCAGGCCACCGGCGCGCACGGTCAGCACATCGGCGTGCATATAGCCCGCATCCAGCAGCTCGCGGATCACAAAGCCGGGGCCGCCTGCGGCCTGAAACTGGTTGACGTCTGCACTGCCATTGGGGTACACGCGGGTCAACAAGGGCACCACGTCCGACAGGGCTGAGAAATCGTTCCAGTCGATCACAATACCGGCCGCACGGGCCACGGCCACCCAGTGAATCAGATGGTTGGTAGAGCCGCCGGTGGCCAGCAGGGCGACCATGGCGTTGACGATGCAGCGCTCGTCCACGACTTTCCCGATTGGGGCGAAGCGCTTGGATTTGGTAATGCCCAGCACCGTGCGCACGGCCTCGCGGGTCAGCTCTTGGCGCACACCCTCACCGGGGTTGATAAAGGCGGTTCCGGGCACATGCAATCCCATCGCTTCCAGCAGCATTTGGTTACTGTTGGCCGTACCATAAAACGTGCAGGTGCCCTGGCCGTGGTAAGCGGCAGACTCGGCCTGCAGCAGTTCGGTGCGGCCCACCAAGCCCTGCGCGGCTTTCTCGCGCACCTTGGATTTTTCGTTGTTGGACAAGCCCGACGTCATGGGCCCAGCGGGCACAAACACCGTGGGCAAATGGCCAAAGTGCAGCGCACCAATCAGCAGGCCCGGCACGATCTTGTCGCACACGCCCAGCATCAGTGCAGCATCAAACACATCGTGGCTCAGCGACACGGCCGTAGCCATGGCAATGGCATCGCGGCTGAACAGGCTCAGCTCCATGCCCGGTGTGCCCTGGGTCACACCATCGCACATGGCGGGTACGCCACCCGCTACCTGCGCCGTGGCGCCGTGTTTACGGGATTCTTCTTTAATCAGGTCGGGGTAATGCTGCAGCGGCGCGTGGGCCGAGAGCAAATCGTTGTAGGCATTGACGATGCCGATATTGGGGCCCTTCTCGGCCACCACTTTGAATTTGTCTAGACCCGTAACGCGGGCTTTGTCGCCATCGGGCATGGCGGCAAAGGCATGGGCGACATTGGCGCAACCCATGCGGTCGGCGCCTGGTTTGCGTTGCGCTGCGGCATCGACTTGAGCCAAGTAGGCGCTGCGGGTGGGCGCACTGCGTTCGGTGATGCGGCGGGTGACTGCGTCAACAACGGGGTGGAGAGCGGGGGTATGGGACATGGATCAGAACAGGCCAAACACCTGTAACAAAATTACATGTTCTATGGTAACTGGGAAACACTCCCGCGGGAGGCCTTATGGTTACTGACAGGGTACGAACTGCGCCAGGGTGTGATACTTTTCCCGCCATGCACAGAATACATACGCTGCTGTTCGGATTTACGCTTTCGTTTTTGTTGGTGGGCTGCGCGGCCCTGGACCCTCAGCATGTGGTGACCCGCCACATAGGCAGCGCAGCCCCCGCCGATGGCGCTGCGCTGGACGCCACCACCCGCCAACGCGCTTTTGATTTTGTGTGGAGCCGCATCAACGAAGCCTATGTAGACCCGCATTTCAACGGCGTGAATTGGCAGCAAGTGGGCGCAGAGCACCAAGCCCAAATTCTTATGGCCCCAACCGACGCCATTTTCTGGAAAAACCTGGACACGATGGCGGCAGAGCTGGGTGACGCGCACACCCGTGTGCTTTCGCCGCGGCAATATGCCGCTTATAAAGACAAGCAAACCGTAACCACTGGGCTGTCGCTCGTGTCCATGAACAGCGATATCGTCGTAGTGGCGGTCGCAAAGGATTCGGCGGGCGAGAAAGCGGGAGTCGCCAGGGGTCACAAACTGCTGACCATCGACGGGCTGGAAGCCACGGACTGGTGGCAACAACAAACGCTCAAAGCCCGCAAAAGCTCCACCCTTCGCGCGCAGTCAAATTCGGTCAAGCGCAGCTTCAACCGGGGAGACCCCGAGCATCCAAAGGACAGCATCAGCGTGCGCTTGGAGCGGGCCGACTCGACGCAATTCGACGCGGTGCTGGCCCGCGGCGTGCGGCCTTACAAAGACACCCTGGCCACCCAGATTTTGCCGAGTGGTTTGGGTTACCTGCGCCTGACCGGCTTTGACTTGAAACTCTTACCAAGCGTCCTACCCGCATTCAACCAACTGAAAGACACCCCGGCATTGGTAATTGATCTGCGGGGCAATAGTGGTGGCGCTGTTTTGTTGGCCACAGAGATGATGAATTACCTGGTGCAAGGCGAAGTCATGTTGGGCAAAAAAGTGACTCGTAGCGGCCAGGCGCCGAGCTTGCTATTTGGCTTACTGCGGCTGGGCTCCATGGAACTGAAGCTGCAGGGAGTGAAGGCACCCTACTTAGCACCCGTGGTAGTTTTGGTAGACGGCGATAGCGCCAGCGCCAGCGAGCTATTTGCGGGGTCTTTGCAAAATATCGGTCGGGCCAAGATCGTGGGGGAAACCACCTGCGGTTGCTTGCTGGGTTATCTGGGTTACGCCAACGTGCCAGGCGGCGGCGGCCTGTCGTACAGCGAGCTGGATATGGTGCCCACCAAGGGCGAGCGCATTGAGGGGATTGGCGTCATACCCGACTATGCCGTCGCGCTCAGCCGCCAGGACCTGATCGATGGAAAGGACCGTGCCTTGGCGCGCGCGGTTCAAATTTTAGAAAGCCGGCTGGGCCGGTAACGTCAGAACCTAACGCAGCCCCATTCACGCGCTGAGCACAATGGGCTCTAACGCCTCGCCCTGCGGCAACACCCGGCCCACGATGGCCGTATGCGTGTAGCCCAGCGCATGCAGCGCGGCCACACAGGCCTGCGCTTGATCTGCTGGCACGCTGGCCAGCAGGCCACCGGCCGTTTGAGGATCGAACAGCAGCGGGTAGCGCGGGTGGTTTACAAAGTCGGCCTGATTGCGTAGCGCGCGGCGCAGGCGCACATTGGCGCTCTGCAAAGAGCTGACAATGCCCGCGGCCACCAATTCCTGCGCACCGTCTAGCACCGGCAATGCACTGAGCTGAATTTCAGCATCTACGCCAGAGGGCTTGGTCATCTCCACCAAGTGGCCCAATAGGCCAAAGCCAGTGAGATCGGTACAGGCCGTGGCGCCATACGCACGCAGGCACTGTGCAGCCAGCTGGTTAGACACTTGCATCGAGGTCAGCGCCGCATCAACCCAGCGCCCCTTGGCCGCCAGCTGCGCGTGCGCGGCAAACAAGGCACCGGTGCCAATGGGTTTGGTCAGCAGCAGCACATCGCCAGCGCGCATACCGCCTTTGGGTGTGAGCGATTTCAAATCCTCGTCAATCAAACCATTGATCGCAAATCCCAAGGCCAGCTCTGCGCCCTCCCCCGTGTGGCCGCCCACCAGCGCACAGCCTGCGGCGTTGAGCACTTCCACTGCGCCGGTCATCATGTGCAAAAGCGTGGCCTCCACCTGCGACTCCAGGCCCGGCGGAACTGTGACGATGGCCGTAGCCGACTGGGCCTGCGCACCCATCGCAAAAATATCGCCAAGGGCATGGTTGGCGGCGATGCGACCCAGCAGGTACGGGTCGTCATAAAAGCTGCGGAAGAAATCGACGCTGTGCACCAGCGCCATACCGGGTGGTACGCGCACCACCGCCGCGTCATCGGGTGCGTGCAGGCCGATCAATACATCATCGCGCTGTACCACCTGCAATTGCGACAAAGCTCGGGACAGCACGGTCGAGCCCACCTTGGCACCACAGCCCCCGCAGCGCATGGCGATGGCCGAGATGGACTGCTGTTGCTCATCTGCGCTGAGGGCTAACGCATTGGCCAGTAGCGCTTGCCCCTGTGTCGCGGGCATGGCGTCAAACTGCGTGAACCTGCGCATAAAGCGCCGGTCGATCCAGTCCTTCCAGCGCCACACCCAAGCGCCGGCAAAGCCGATAGCGCCGCGCGATGCCACCGCGTAGCGGTCACCCGTACTGATCAGCGCCAGCCAGCGGCTCTGCGGGTGGTAAGGCTGTAGCGTCCGGCCCTGCAACTGGCGGCGTAAGTTGTCAGCCAAAGGTCGGCCCTGGCGCACGGCAAACACGCCGGCTTTCTCCAACGGATAGTTTTGCATGGACGCAATATCACCGACAGCAAACACGGCCGTATCGGTGATGGACTGCAGGCAATCGTTCACCACGACAAAGCCCTTGGCATCCAGCGCCAGCCCTGTAGAGGCCAACCACGGCGCACCACCCGCCTGGGTCACCCACAGTGTTTCGTCCGCGGCAACCATAGTGCCGTTGCGGCAATGCAGTTCGCCATCCTTGACGCGCACTACTTCTGCACCCAGATGCACCTGCACCCCCCGAGCAGCCAGCACGCGGGCAAAGCGGGCACGCACGCCGGCGTTGTGGGTGGGCAGCACGGTGTCACTGGCGCCAAGCAAATGGAATTGCAGCAGGTCCGGGTCCCGGCCCAGCGCTTGCATCTCTGTGCGCAAACGGTATTGCAAGGCCAGAAGCAACTCCACACCGCCCGCCCCTGTCCCGACCACGGCAATGCGCAACACCCCTGCGCCGTGCGCCTGCACACGGCCCAGCAACTGCAGCCAGCGATCATTGAATTGCCGGATTGGCTTGACGGGTACCACGGTACCCAATGCGCCCTCAACGCCTGCCAGCTGCGGCGTCGAGCCGATATTGATAGATACGCTGTCGTAAGGCACCGGCGGGCGATGGCTGCACAACACCTTTTTGCCAGCACGGTCCAGGCCCACCACGGCATCCCGTATCAGGCGCGCACCAGCCAGGGCTGCCAGGCGGCCCAGGTCGATATGGCAGTCGTCAAAACCGTAATGGCCCGCCACATAACCCGGCAACATACCGGAGTACGGTGTGTCGACATCCGTGCAAATCAGCGTCAGGCGCACGCCTGGCTCGGGCTGCATCGCAAAGCGCATCAGCACACCCACATGGCTGTGACCGCCACCCACTAAAACAATGTCGCGGGCTATTGGGGTCACAGAAGTCGCAGAGTTTTTTTGCATTGATTTCAAAATTCGGAGGGCAACAAGCGTTGTATGAGCTGCACGAGGTTGGTCTGCTCAGATTGCACCGCAAAAAGCGGGGCGCGCAGCGCACACTGCACCTGTAATTGTGCAAGCAGTGGATCGTGCGGATTACGACAACGTCGTAGCAGGGTGACAAGACCCTCGGTATCGCTCCAATCAAAGTAGCCCAGGTAGTCCGCCCCCAGCATGCCAATATTGCCCGGCACCCGCGACGCCAGCACCGGAGTGCCGGAACATACAGCCTCCATCACCACATGCGCGCCACCCTCCATACGGCTGGTGTGCACCAGCACGTGGCTGCGCTGAATGCGTTGGCGCGTTGCCGCATGCGGCTGCGCACCCCACCAGCGGTAGTGTGGGCAAGCCTGCGCAGTTGACTGGGCCTGGGCTTGCCAGTGCGGTGTCATGGCCTGGCCAATGTGGTCGATGAAGATACCCTCATCGGGTGCCAGCGCGTGGGCAGCTTCCAAAAGCGTTTGGGGCGACTTTTCCTCGCGCAAATGCCCCACCATGACCGCGCGCAAGCAGCGCGATGTTTTGAGCAAGGCTTTGCGGGTGCTGGTGGACTGAAAAATAACTTGCGCGCGCGAACGCAGGGCTGCGGGCAGGGCCAGCGGGGCGCACTCTTGTAACACCACCAAGCGCTGCGCCAGCTGCAACGAGGCCTGGGCGCTGGCGTCGCTGAGTATGTCCTTGTAAAGGTCCGTACCGGTCAGCACCACCGCCAACCCAAGGCCGGGGTGGGCCTGCGCCCAGGCCGCCACCGACGGCGCCGACTTGCGGGCGTGCAAGGCGAGCATGACCGCATCTGTATTTGACAACAGACCATCCGGCCAGTGCTGAACCATGCGCACCTGGTGGGCTGACTGCAACAAGCGCTGCCAGCGCTTGGCGGTTTGCCAGTTGCCGTTGTTGTCGTCGCGCACCGCAGGGCTGACAATAACCACCTGTGACTTATTCAATTGCCCACCCCTTGCCGCCCGCCGACGATGCGGCTGCACCGCCATGGCAGGCTGCAGATTCCGCGCGCAATGCGTCGGCTGGCACGCTGCACGACATGCTGCAAGCCAGCCGTGCGCAAACGCTGGATCTGCTGGGTGTTTACCAGTCCACACTGGGCCATGCGCTGACGGTGCCGCAGTCCGCCACGCTGAATCCGCCGCTGTGGGAGCTGGGCCACATTGCCTGGTTTCAGGACTACTGGCTCAGCCGCAACCCCGAGCGCGCCCGCGGTCCGCGCGCCACGCTTAAACAGCCCCGGCTGGCCTCGCGCCTGCCCCAAGCCGATGCGCTGTACGACTCCGCCCGCGTGGCGCACGCAAGTCGTTGGCACCTGCCCCTGCCCGATCTGGCGGCCACGCTGCAATATGCACAACGGGTATTGGACGACAGCCTGGCCCTGCTGCAAGGCCCTGCCATGGACAGCGATGACGTTCTGTATTTCTTTCGGCTGGTGCTCTTTCACGAGGATATGCACCGCGAAGCATGGATCTACATGGCGCAGGCTCTGGGCATGGATGTACCCGACGCCGTACTGCACCACCGCGACAGTGCAAGGCCGGTTGTCGCAGCCAGTGTGCCGGATCTGCACCTGCCCACAGGCCTGTGGCAGACAGGATGGCAGGGTGCCGGATTTGCCTTTGACAATGAATTGGGCAGCCACAGCCTGGACCTGGCGGCCTGCGACATCGATAGCGAGCCTGTGACCTGGCAGCGCTACCTGCACTTCGTAGATGCCAATGGCTACCAAGATCCGCAGTGGTGGTGTCCCGCGGGCTGGCAATGGCTGCAAACCCAGGGGCAAGTTGCACCACGCTATCTGCGCCCCGGCCCCGCTACCGGTGCATGGCGGAGCCGCAAGGGTAGCCAATGGCAGCCCCTGAATCCGCAGGCCGCTGCAGTGCACCTGAGCTACTTTGAGGCCCAGGCCTGGTGCAACTGGGCAGGCCGGGCGCTGCCCAGTGAAGCACAATGGGAACGTGCCGCACTGTGGCACCCGGCTTTTCGCTGGGGTGAAGTGTGGGAATGGACGGCCAGCACCTTCGCGCCCTACCCTGGTTTTGTAGCCCATCCGTACCGAGACTATTCGGCGCCCTGGTTTGACGGGCGACCCGTACTCAAAGGCGCCAGTGGCGCCACCCAAGACCGTATGGCCCACCCGCGCTATCGCAATTTCTTTGAACCACAGCGCAATGATATATCTGCAGGTTTTCGCAGTTGCAAAAAATGAATAGATTGAAAGCATGGTCAGGCCGAGCGTACCGCAAGACCTTATGGCACACAGGCCTGACCCTGGTGTTGCTGCTGTCCAGCGCCCCCTTGTGGGCCATTGAACGCATTCAAGCCTGGCCGCGCCAGCGGGCCGCGCCCGCGCTGGAACTGGTAGACGCCAGTGGAAAGGCCTGGCGCCTGGCGGATTTCAAAGGCCAGGTCGTCGTGCTAAATTTTTGGGCAAGCTGGTGTGAACCCTGCCGCACCGAGCTGCCCCAGCTTCAACAACTATCCATGCAAAGTGCTGGAACTCGTGATGCGTCAGTAGCGGTCTTGGCGGTGAACTACAAGGAAGACGCTGATAAAGTCAACCGCTTTATCCAAGACGCTGGCCTGACCCTACCGGTACCACTGGACCGTGATGGCCGAGCCGCACAGGCGTGGACACCGCGTATATTTCCCACCACAGTAGTCGTCGACCGCCACGGCCGCGCCCGTTGGCAGATAGTGGGTGAATTTGACTGGGCCAGCGATGCTGCACGGCAGTTGCTAGATCCCCTGCTGTTGCCGCCAAAAATGGGCCGCCGCGTCAGCCCGCACCTGCCGGATAAAGCCCCTTAAACGGGCGCAAGCATAATGTCTCTCCCATGAAAAAAACATTCCCATTGACCCTCGAAGGTAAAAACCGCGACCGCGTGGTGGAAGCCGTCAAAAACGACATCCGTAAATATTTGGCCCGCGAACGTCGTAAGCCCCTGCCCGCCGGTGTGGACTTTTGGGATTTTGATTGCAAATTCGGCGCTACTGCCGACTCCGCTACGGTCACCCATATGGCTGCACTCACAGAATTGATCAACAGCGTGGTAGCTGCCGACGGCGCGCAGGTATACGTTGAGCTGCTGGCCAAACCAGGCGTACGCGTCCTCAAGCCACCGCTGGACTCCGACGACGAAAGCCCGGCCTAACAAAATAAAGCGTAACTGGGCAAACGCCAATTTGGCGTCGAGAGTATGCTCACTGCGGTTTGCCAAGAATAAGAGCAACCGGGATGACACGGTCATCGGTACAGGGGGTCACTTGTTAATGTTGTGAACGATGACTTCCAATCTGCACCTGAGCATCAAACATTTGCTGGTTCTCCTGTTCGGCAGTATCACGCTGCTGGCGGCACTTCCCGCTTATTGGTATGTTGACCACATTTATGCCGCGCAGTTGATTCGTGACCGCGGTGAATCCTTGAACGACGCAGCCAAGGCGGTAGCCGCGGTGCTGGCAACTAACTTGCAGGAACGCCAGCGCGAAATTTATTTGCTGGCCCAGTCCAACTTATTTCGCTCAGCCCAACTCAACGATACCGAACTGCGCGCGGTGTTAGACCGCGCCAAAGCCAGCTTTCCCCAGTATTCGTGGATGGGACTGGCCGATGTGGATGGCGTCGTGCGGGCTGCCACTGGCGGCATCCTATTGGGCAAAAACGTGCAAGCTCGCCCGTGGTATTCCAATGGACTCAAGCAAGGCTACTCGGGCGATCTGCACCAGGCCGTGCTGCTGGCAAAACTCTTGCCGCCCGAGCCTGGTGGTGCCCCCCTGCAATTAATCGACTTTTCGGAGCCCGTGCAAGACAGCCACGGTGCAACACGCGGCGTACTGGGAGCCCATGTCAATTGGAACTGGGCCGCCAGCGTACTGCAGGCCATGCAGCCCAGCAATGCCGCCCAGGCACACCTGGAAATATTGATCGTGAACCGCGACAACACCATCATTCACCCGCAAAAAACGGGTGCGGATGCAGTGTCGCCCGCATCGCTCAATTCCAAACTTAGTTTCTCACAAGACGAGTGGGCTGACGGCGTGAGTTATGTCTCCAGCACGGTGCCAGTCCTAGACGGCAAATCCGATCGGACCATGGGTTGGCGCATTGTTGTACGACAGCCTGTCGAGGAGGCGTTTCAAGGCTTGCGAAGCATCCAGGAGGTGCTACTGATCACCGCGGTCATCTCCGGAACTATTTTTCTAGCTTTGGTGTGGTGGGGTGCCGTCCTGATTAGCAACCCACTCAAGGAGTTGGCCGCCCATGCGCGCAGCATTGAGCAAGGCAACGAAACGCAACCCCTGACGGCGCCCTCCAGCGCCCGCGAACTACGCGACCTGGTGCAGGCGCTGCAGAGTATGTCGGGTACGCTGATGCAACGCAAAAACGCGCTGGCGCAAAGCAATGCGGTACTGGAGCAAACCGTGACTGCGCGCACTGCCGAGCTGGTGCGCTCCAACGAGGAACTGCACCGACTATCGCGGCGCGATGCGCTCACGGGTGCTTTCAATCGCCTGGCCGCCAAGGAGCGTTTGCATGCCGAGTTTGCCCGTATGAAACGTGCGCAGATTCCCTACGCTGTGCTGATGATGGACATAGACTACTTTAAGCGTGTAAATGACACCTTTGGACATGACACCGGCGACAAAGTATTGCAAGCGGTAGCCCGAGTGCTGCAGATACACCTGCGTGAAACCGATTTTCTGGCGCGGTTTGGAGGTGAAGAATTCATCGCCCTATTGCCGAACACCGAACTCCACTCCGCGAGCGAAGTGGCAGAAAAGTTGCGCTCTACGGTAGCTCTAGCCCCTAGCGCCACGGGGCATCCCGTTACGCTGAGTATCGGCCTTGCCATGGCTACGCCCAATGACGCCAGCGAGGATGACGCAGTGCACCGGGCCGATGACTTTTTATACCGCGCTAAGAACGCAGGCCGCAATCGCGTAGCGTCTACCGAGTTGGTCTGAAACGCGGGTTTTAGCCACCCAGCGAGGGCAGCTTGCCGACCGCACGCAGCTTGTCTTTTTTGCTGGGGCGCTTGCCTTTGATGCCACCGTTTCCAGCTCCGGCGGAAGCGGCGGCTGCGGCCAGTGCAGTTGTCTCCACTTCAGTCGGCTCGAACCCCGCGATCTGCTCGCGCGGCAGGCTCAAATTTTGGCGCTTCTCTATCAACTGAAAATGCGCCTCGGCATCGGCCGTCACAAAGCTGATGGCTTGGCCACTTTGCCCCGCCCGCCCGGTGCGGCCAATGCGGTGTATGTAGTCGGTAGCCGAGCGCGGCAAGTCGTAGTTCACGACCACGGGCAACTGCGCAATGTCGATCCCGCGCGAGGCCAAGTCGGTGGTGACCACCACTTCCCAGCGTTCGGCCTTGAATTCCTCAATGACTTGGGTGCGCGCACCTTGACTGAGCTCACCATGGAAAGGCGTCGCAAAAATGCCCGCCTTGTAGAGCTTTTCTGACACGATTTCGGCCGCGTACTTGGTGGCTACAAACACCAGCACCCGCGTCCAGCCCTCGGTCTTAAACAGGTGGCGCAGCAACTGCGTACGCTTGGAGGTGTCTACCGCAATGGCACGCTGCAGGATGATCGGGTCCAACTCCGGCGTGGACTCCACGGCGATCTTCACGGGCTCGCGTAGCAAGCCGTCAGCCAGCTTGTGCACTGCGCCGTCGAAGGTGGCAGAGAACAACAGGTTTTGCCGCTGCGCGGGTAGCAGCGCCAGCACCGCGGCCAGCTCGTCGGCAAAACCCAGGTCCAGCAACCTATCGGCTTCGTCCAGCACCAGGGTGCTAACTGCGCCCAACTTCAGCGCGTTGTGGTTGACCAGATCGAGCAAGCGGCCGGGTGTGGCCACCACCACATCGGCCCCTCCGCGCAGGCCCATCATTTGTGGGTTGATGGACACACCACCAAACACCACAGCCACCTTCAGCGGTGTAGGCAGATGCTGGGCCAGGCTGCGCAGTACCTCACCCACCTGGGCGGCCAGCTCGCGCGTGGGCACCAGTACCAGGGCGCGCACACGCCGGGGTGCATAGGGCGCTTGGCCTTGCAGGGCTTGCAATAGCGGCAGCGCAAAGGCGCCGGTTTTGCCAGAGCCGGTTTGGGCCTGGGCTTGTACGTCGGCGCCGCGCAATATGGCGGGCATAGCCTGCACTTGCACAGGGGTGGGGATGGTCCAGCCGAGTTCTGAGGCGGCGCGTAACAGGGCAGGAGACAGGCCGATGGTTTGGCCGAATTGTGTGAATGACATGGGCGGTAGTGTGACAGTTTCTGACTGGCATTCTTGATAGCCTCTGTAGATCGCAGGCTAACGTGGCACTCAGCTCCGCGGCTGTCCCCCGCAGCGGCCTAGGGCCGCTAGCTCCTCCTTGATGCCGCTGCGCTGAGTGCCACGCCAACCTGCTCCAACCAGCCAAATCATGAGCGCAAGGTTTCTTCGTACCGACAACCCGCCGATGAGGCTGGGGTGGGCGTTCTGCGTAGGTCAAGGAAGGAGCCCACGGCCCTAGGCCGTGGCGGAGGGACACGAAGCAGAACGCCCGCCCCGGCCGCATCGGAGCGCGCACCAACTTGCGAACACCAACAAGCACAAGGCTTTCAACTCCGAGGTAGCATCACGCATGACCTCCATCGCGAACTTAAGAAAAAGCTACGAACGCGCCGAGCTGGACGAAACCGCCTCTGCCGCCGACCCCCTACAACAGTTTGACCGCTGGCTCCAAGAAGCTATTCAAGGTGAAGTGCCCGAGCCCAACGCCATGACGCTGGCCACCGTGGGCAGCGACCTGCGCCCAAGCACCCGCATCGTCTTGATCAAGGGCTACGACGCCCAAGGCATCGTCTGGTACACCAACTACGAGAGCCGCAAAGGCCAGGAGCTGGCTGGCAACCCCTACGCAGCGCTGCAATTCCACTGGGTGGAGCTGGAGCGCGTAGTGCGCATCGAAGGCGTGGTGGAAAAAGTGAGCGGTGCCGAGAGCGACGCCTATTTCAACAGCCGCCCGCTGGACTCGCGCATTGGCGCTTGGGCATCGCCCCAGAGCCAGGTGATTGCCGGACGCACCGAGCTGGTGACCAGCGCCGCCAAATACGCCGCCAAGTTCCTGCTCAACCCGCCGCGCCCGCCGCACTGGGGCGGTTACCGCCTCAAGCCCGACAACTGGCAATTCTGGCAAGGCCGCAAGAGCCGCTTGCACGACCGCCTGCGCTACACGCTGGAAACCGACGGAAACTGGATGCGGGAGCGTCTGGCGCCTTGATTTTTGATCAAATCGTGCTGTGGCCCACGTATTTATTGCCTCGGTAGCTATTAAATCAGTAGCAATTCAACACTCAAAAGTGCCCCAGCCACCGACCTGTGTGGCGTGGGGTACTTGTCTTTCAACCCAAAGCTAGAACTTCACCTGCACCCCCAAGGTCAGCGAGCGCCCCGGTAGCGGTGCTTTGCCTGGCGCGGTTTGCGTGAGTATTGAGCTTGCGGAATAGGCCAGGCTGTCGCCCAGGTTATCCAGCTTGGCAAACCACAGCAGGTTGG
>JANYEE010000114.1 GCA_025363275.1 Burkholderiales bacterium
CCAAACTATGGTCAACAATCAGTACAGACTCTCCGCCGAAACGCTCAAGTAACTTCTTCAGCTCACGCTCGTCCGCAGATTTGGGCCGAAGCCACGCCCACCGACTGCGCGCCCCTGCCCACACGGCCCGCCATTGCCCAGTCACCAGCATTTTGGGTACCCGCATTCCGTCAAGTAGTAGCCGCAGCCACGGCAAGCGTGCAGACACTGGCGCAGCATGCTGGGCAACAGCCAGATCACCCGGAATAGGGCATGCCCACATCTTGCGAGAACCATCTCCTAGCAACGCCTGCAGCGAAATGGATGCAATTCTCCCTTGGTGTTTCAGCGCCGCGTGCACCATAAAGCCGCACGCAGCACTTATTTCCGAAAAGGCATTCGACACATCCGCCCGGTTAAGCCCGTATTGCGCTGGCACCGTCTCAAGCTGACCACTTACGTAGCGGACCAGCATACTCAGTTCTAGTACATCCTCGGTTGGTGAGGCCACCCAACCATGCGAAAACAGGCTCCCCTCGCCAACAACCAGCGAGTCAATCGCCCACCTTGGGCTGCTCGAATTACTCGTCATGTCTATTTACAAAGAGCCGCTTGAATGTCCTGAAAAGCCAACGAGGCCCTTTTGTGACGCGCCAACTTAAAGTGGCCAGCACCACATCCAACTGCGCTGCAAGCGGCTGCAACCGCGCTATTTCATTGAGGCCGTGCTGATACGCGACATCCAGGCTTTCCAGTGCCATTTGCTTAGCTTCGGCTACCACCGTCATCGCCTGCAACTCGCGGCGCAGGGTATCAATGTCACTTTGACGGAAGTCCGACAGCCCCGTCATCGCCTGCAACTCGCGACGCAGAGTATCAATGTCAGTCTGACGGAAGTCCGCCAGCCCCGTTGCTGCCTGCAACTCGCGGCGTAAGGTATCAATGTCCCCCTGCCTGAAGTCCGCCAAGCTGCGCGCACTATCCAGTTGAAGCTCAAGCTGGTTCAAGCGTGCAGCAGCCTGCTCGCTCAGTAACTGCAGCGTGCTCTGGATTTGCGCAGCATCCACACCCGGATAGTCTGAATGCCCCACGGGCTGCGGCCCACTGACATGCAGCTCCACATGGCTGGCATATTGCCAAGCGCCCGGAGCGAGCGGTATTTGTACCCAAGGATCATCGCCAGTCAGGCGCACCACGCGGCCGCCCAACCAGCCCCGTGCGCCCGTCCAGTCTGTTTGGTGATACACCAAATTTGCCGCCCAATCTCCCGCCCACTTCCAGAGTACAACGCCCGCTGGATCTACTGCCACCAAATGCACGAACTCGATCTGCCCCGGGCGATCTGCCAAGTCCAATCGAATGGCGCTAACCGCATCACCTGCTGTGACCTCGAAGCGGAGAACCTGCAGCGTATTGGTCTGGGTTCCATATGAGTCAATACAGTCCCTCTCAACAAAACCGTCGCCTCGATCTTGGAATAACTGCGCTCGAAAATAAGGGACCTGCTCAACGACTGGAATGGGGGGCGGCTGCAAGGCGGCCTTTCGGTCAGCTTTTGCTCCAGGCTCCACAACGGGTTGCAACGCCCAAATGAATTGATAAATATCGCTGTCCGGCAGCGCCGCCACAAAGCTGCGAACCTCTTGGGGCAAAACCTGAAAATTCAGCGCCGCAAACTCCGTTTGCAGCAGATTACGGATCACCGCATCCTCATTCACCACACCAAACCCCGCCTCCTCAACCAACTTATAGAGCCCGGCTCGATCCAAGAAATGCACATGCGTCGAGTCCAGCAAGCCCTCTTGGGTGCGCACAAAACGCCCCGCCATCAACGCCAACAAAACCCCCAGGTGCGTCACATTGGGCACTGAAATAAGCACACGCCCGCCGGGTTTCAATAGTGCCGCCATAGCTTGCAACACCGAGCCAGCGTTGCGCAAATGCTCTAGCACGTCAGCACACACCACCACGTCATAGCGCGACTCGCCAATTGCCTGCGACAGACTCTGCTGCTCTAAGTCCAGCGTCTGCACGCAGCGGTAGTGTGGCTGCGCCAAGGCAGTCTCTTCGGCGTTGTAAGTCACGCCATCCACAGTGTAGCCACCCTCGGCCTGTAGATACCGGCCCAAAGCACCAGAACCAGTGCCCACATCCAATACGGCACTTCCCGGTGGAATAAGGGCCACGATCTTTGACAACGAGTCATTGCTCTGCGCGTGAATCTCACGCTGATATACGTGGGTCAATACGTCAGGCAACTTCTTTTCCACCGAAGCCGGCTTAAGTTTCATGCTCATTGCGCTGAAACCGACCCTGCTATGGCCAGCACTTCTTCCAGACTGGTTACGCCCCGTGCCGCCTTAATCAGTCCATCTTGTCTGAGATTTCTGAAGCCCTTACCCGCAGTCGCCATGAGGGCACTCAAAGAGGGGCTAGGTTGGTTCAGCACAGCCCGCAATGCATCATTGGCAGGCATTAGCTCATAAATCGCGGTACGCCCCCTGTAGCCAGTGTTGCTGCACTGCGGACAGCCCACAGGCTCCCTAAACTTGAGGCTCTGCAGGGGCCGGCCCATGTCCTCCAGTTCTTGCGCCACCTCGGGCGGCACATGGGCCGCATCGTTAACCGGCGTTGCGCAGGCGTTGCACAGCATGCGCACCAGACGCTGCGCCACCACGCCACGCACTGTGGCGCCCACCAGAAAAGGCTCCACACCCATATCTGCCAGTCGCAAAAAGGCAGTAGCACTGTCATTGGTGTGCAGCGTTGAGAACACCCTGTGACCCGTCAACGATGCCTGCACCGCAATACGCGCTGTCTCCACATCCCGTATTTCGCCAATCATGATCGTGTCCGGGTCATGCCGCAAAATTGACCGCAATGCTGCAGGAAACGTAAAGCCGATATCGGGGTGAACCTGAAACTGAGTCACTCCGGGGATCTTGTATTCCACCGGGTCCTCCACCGTTAACGCGCGCTCATGCTGAGTGTCTGTGGCTACCAATGTGGCGTACAAGGTGGTGCTTTTGCCACTCCCTGTCGGACCCGTAACCAACACAATGCCATCTGGCTGCGCCATCCAGGAGCGGTACAACTTCAGGTGATCCGGCTCAATACCGATGTTGCCCAAGTCAAAACGCGTGGCCTGCGTATTTGGCAAAAGGCGAAGCACCAGTGACTCGCCATGCACGCCAGGTATCACCGAGACACGCACATCCGTTTCTACCCCAGCCATACGGCTAGAAAACCGGCCATCTTGCGGCAATCGCCGTTCAGCGATGTCCAATCCGGCAATCAGCTTGATACGGCTCACTACGGCGTCAAAGCGCTCGCGGGGGTATTTTTCGCTTTCTTGCAGCACACCGTCAATCCGATAGCGCACCACAAAACCGAACTCTTCGGGCTCAACGTGCACATCGGATGCCCGCGTATCTGTAGCGCGCGCTAGCAGGCCGTTTACTAGCTCCACCACCGGCGCATCCTCTGCCAGTCTGCGCAAATCCTGGGAGCCATCCAGTGCCTTGCTGGTCTGCCGGTAGATCTGCTGAAGCGTCCGCTCCAGGTCGCGGGTGGCTATCAACCAGAATGAGATAGTTTTGGCGGCAGCAGGCCCCGTTTCCAGGTATTCCAAAAGCTCGGAGTTCAAAACATCTTTGGCTGCCACATGCAACGCATCATGGTCTGCCGCGTTGGCCCACGCAAAGAACTGCAAGCGATTAGCCAGTGCCTGCGGCACCTGGTGCGCCGCGTGCCACTGCCGCACATCGGGCTGACAGGCAAGTAAGCCAGGCTCTGCCAATACCGCAACCCGCAACTGACGCGCCAAGGCGGACAACAGTGTCTGCTCTGACAGCATACCCAAACGCACCAGTATCGCGCCCAATCGCTCGTCTGGAGTTTGCTGCTGCAAAGCCAAGGCACTGGCCAAACTCGCCTGGTCCAAAGCACCCGCTTCTATCAAATGCTGCCCTAAGAGCTGGTGCGAAGATTCAGACATGCGTTACAGACTCGTGCAGATAAACCATGATTTTACCTGTGCATTTGGGGCAATATGGAGAGTACTAAGCGCTATCAAATATATAGCTATATAGGCACAAAATACGCCGATCACAGCCCGCAATCGTTCAAAAATCATTAGTTTAGTTAGATCCGTATCGAAACGATACCGGATACTGCCGTGAATCATGCCAATGCCGCCCATTCTCAAAAGAGTACAGGCGAAAAAAAACTGGAGAGCAAGCTCTCCAGTTTTCAATGAAACAAACTTAAGTAGAGCTTACTCTACCTACAGATTAGTTACCCAGATTCAGACCGCTGTTAGCGTCTTGATCCTGGTACTGACCTTCGCTTGCAGGAGCGCGGCTGGCAACACCTTCGAAATCAACACCTTGTTGGCCGGAACCTTCAAGAATCTGACCGGTTGCGGAGTTGAACAGGTAGTTCTGAACACGCAATGTACGACCAGTAGTGGAAGTGATACGCAGACGGGGAGCCGTATCGCTTGAGGTCGCAGTTGCGGCTTGCGCAACAGGTGCGGAGGTACCAACTGCAGCAGTGGCTACTGAACCGGCTGCCAATTTAGCATCGATCTGCTTGGCAGTCATATTCAGAGTACCACGAACTGGCAGATCAGCGATCTTTGCCCAGTTACCCAATTTACCATTCTGGTGAACAAACTGAGCGTAAACGTCAGCAGCTGCTGTATCACTGTTGTTAATGAAACGCAACACCGACTGGTATCCGCTGGTTTCTGCGCTGGAAGCGTAGTTACGAACGTCGATCTTTAAGCCGCCACCCAAGGAATACTGTGGGCCTGCGCATGCATTGTTTTGCTCGTTGAACGGAGCGCCCGCATCAGCTTTTACCAAAGTAGCAATAGCAGAGAATGACGACGATGGGATTGTTACGCCACCAGGAGTTTGGTAGCAAACAAACGCTGGGTTAGTAGCCGTAGCAGCACCAAAAGCAGCATTCACGTCAGCAGCAGCAGTCACGCTAACGACAATGGATGGGCTCGCCGCGTTACCTGCAGTAATGGCAGTAACCGAACTCGCCAAAGGCACACCACAGGCAGCGCCCACAGCAAAACCAGCAGCCGGTGCAGAGACGAACAATGAGCCACCAACTACGAAGCCATTAGAGGCTGCGACTTTT
The DNA here is from genome assembly GCA_025363275.1 of Burkholderiales bacterium. Lineage (GTDB taxonomy): Bacteria > Pseudomonadota > Gammaproteobacteria > Burkholderiales > Burkholderiaceae_C > Allorhodoferax. The sequence goes on from JANYEE010000114.1 coordinate 5,134, forward strand.
ACATCGATACGCTTAACTTCAACGTCACCGACATTAGCAGCGGCAGTAGCAATGGCATCCAAACCAGTAGCGTATGCACCTGTTGCGACACCGGCCAAAGAGTAAACGTTGGTCAAATTACTGTCGTAGCCGCTAGCATTTTGAGTCAGAGTAACTGATCCCAGATTCACCAAAGACGGGCTGACATATGAACGTAAGTTTGAAGCTGGATTGGTACCATTGTCCGAGAATGTAGTGTTGCCACCAGCTGTCAAGTAGGCACTATTGGTAGACGGCGCGACAGCGACTTTGATGTTGGTCGGAAACACAACCAAGGTTGCAGCGTTGGTAGCACCACCACGAGTGTGCTCATCCGCAGTACCGTTTGTAGTACCGTCAGCCAAAGTAGCTGGTGCCGACAAAGCAACATAGTGCTTAAAGGAAACAGCCAGAGTCTTGACGTCTACGCACTTGGTGTTGTCCGCAGCGAAGTCAGCAGCGATATCACCGGTTACAGCAAACAGCTTCTGCAACGAAGCACGAGAAGCAGCTGTTGGGGTATTTGCAGCGCCAGCAATGGTGTTAGTCGTCGCGTTGATGGAGATCAAGGGCTGCTGGATGTTACCGGCGGCTGCGTCTTGGGCAACGTTGATTGTTGCGAACAATGTCTTTTTGTCTGCGCTCAAAGCAACAGTACCAACAGTGTATGTTGGAGTGCCTGCAACTGCGGGACCTTGGTTAACCACGACGTTGGTAATACCGTTAGTGATTTTGATTGCCTGCGCCGCTGTACCTGGCAAAGCAGCCCACTCGCCAGCAGCCAAAGTAAACTGAACTTGGAATGTCTGCGCTTGACCACGAGCATCAACGTCACCAGCAAAGCGGTACGAGATAGTTGGAGCCAAGATAGTCTGTACGTCAGTCGTGATCACTTCACGAGCGATAGACACAGACGAAGCCTGAATCTGACCAGCATGCGCTGCAGACATTGCTGCACCGGCCAAACCAGCCAAAATCAGTCGGGAGAGCAGAGTTTGTTTCATGAATTAATTCCTCTTTTGAAAACAAGATACCTAAAGCAAAAATGCGTAGGCGGTTCGACCCACTCCCGACGCACACTGCCGCAAAACCGCAGCAGATTTTAGTGTACAACAAAATTTGTTCTTTTACGGCTACTTGCCCCCTCTCCGCAGAAAAACAACAATCGCTTTGCCAAATACGTAGTAGACAAATTCAGCAAAAAACCCAGAAGCCAGTGAGCCACCAAATTCTGTGCTGGCGAATGTAGCTTAGCCGCACAGGAAACACAAGCCAGATATGCCATGTGTTTGTGTATTTTTGTGTTACTTCTTCACTCCGCGAATGGCGTCTAGCAATTCTTGGCGAAGTTTCTCATCGGTGACCGGTTTGCCCTGCCCCGCAGAGTTATCCGTCTTCGTGGTGCTTGATTTCTCCGTAACTGGGGTTTGGCCGGCGGCACCGATGGGTGTATCTACAACGACCGTACCGCGATTGCCAGGTTTAATTTGTGACTTGGGCTTGGTATCTGCGTCTTGGGATAGAGGTATCTTGTAGGGCTCACTGACCGACTCGGCCGCCGCTGCGGACTGAGGGTCTGCCGATGCGGGGTCTTGTCGCCAGGAAATGTCTTTTGTGGCAACCGGGAGGTCTTGGCCCCAGCCAAATTGCCCCCGAAACGCCTCTGTCATGGCTCGGGAGTCGAAATCATCTTCGATAACGTGTGGTGTGATCAACAAGACCATTTCGGTTCGCGTCGACTTACTGCTGCCACTTGTGCGAAATAAGCCCCCCACGAGCGGTATATCCTTCAAGTACGGGATGCCGGCATTAGCGCCCTCACGCTGCTCACTGATCAATCCACCGATGAGCATCGTGTTTCCATCCACGGTGGAAAGCTTTGTATCAACGCGACGTGTATTAATAAGAGGCGTGTTACCCGCTGCAGTTGCCACAGACGCGACCCCACTGACTTCTTGCCCAATTTCAAGATCAATACGCCCGCCCGCTCTGATGGTGGGCTTAACTTTGAGAATGACGCCCACATTGCGGTACTGAACTGTATTGAGGACGCCTCCTCCAGTGCTTGAATTACTCAGCTGCCCAGTAGTGACGGGCACGTCTTGCCCCACCTGAATGGAAGCCTGCTGGCCACTAACGGTGACTATGGATGGGTTAGACAGTACGCGTACCTTGCTACTGGTGGCTAGCGCAGTCAACAAGGCTCGCGGATCGCCAGCAACTGAGGCAATATTAAGTGCGATACCGGCTGCACTAGCTACACCACCCACAGGTTTAGACCCCATACCACCATTGACAATGTAACCTCCAGAGTTGAACTGAGACAAAAGCCAGTTGAACCCAAATTGCTCATCGTCAGACAGAATTACTTCTGCCACTGTAGCCATAATCAACGCACTGCGCGCAGGGCGATCCAGCTCTTGAAGCAACCCATAAATTTGCTGGTACTCGGCTGGCGAACTCTGAATGATGATGCTATTTGCCACCGAATTGACGACCACCTTGGACCCGCCACTGGCTCGCAGCGCGGGAGCTGCGCCAGCCACAGCCGGCTGTGTTGCTGCGCTGCTACCACCCAAAACCTCTTGCAAGGTTTTTGCGACGTCGGCAGCGTCCGTGTTTCTAACGTAATAAGTTATGTACCTGCCGCCACTGCGCGATGGCGGAGTTTGGTCCAATTCACGGGCCCAGCGCAGTGTGTGATTGAGCGACTCTTCCGACACCGTAAACACCACTAACGAGTTTATAGGTGCAATCGGCAGTATCAAAATAGGTGAAGGAGCCGTCGCAATAGTGCTGGCACTGTAACCCTGCGCCGTCAAAACATCGACCAATCGCGTAGCGATCTCTGACGCTGACCAAAACACCGGGGTGATTCGAGCAGTGAAGCGACCACGCATGCCTGGCCGGTCTAGTGACTGAATGGCGTCTACCGCTGCCATAACACTGTCCGATTGCCCACTAAGCATCACCGCATTACGCGGCGGGTCCTCTGTTACGGTCACGCGCCCCTGGAAGAGGGTGCGCACCCACGTGACCACATTGGCTTGGCTTGTATTGTCTAACTCCATCAAATAGAAAATGGGACGCAATGATCCGGGCACATCTGGCTGAGCTCGGCCCCGCAAAATCTCTGCAGAAGCACCGCCAACACCTGCAGATGGAACGGCCCTTACCAAGCCCTCAAACTCATTGATCGACACCGCGTAAGAGCGCAGTACGGTTCTCGCAGCTGACGACAACTGAGCAGCAGTTTGCGGCCTACCCGTACGCAGACTCACTAAATCTGTGCGGGTTTGAATGGCCGGATCTAGCGACACATTGCGCTTTAGTATGGTGGCATAAATAGTGTTGATGAACTGCGGCAAGGGGATGCCATCGAGCGTTACAGCACTAACAGTTTCATCACTCGCATTCGGCAATACAGGCGAGGTTTGCGCAGTTTGCGCTGCAGAAAGCTCGGCCGAAGGTGTAACCGGCGCCTTAAAAAACTGCGTCCGCTGATTGGCAGATTCAAACGCCGCTAGTTTGTCCTGAGTCGCAGACGGACGCGTCTGAACCACTTCACGAACAGGTTTTACCAGCGGCTTGGCAGCACCAATAGATGTGTCTATAGGCCCCACCATAGAGCATCCGGCTAATAGAGCGGCAGTCGCCAGTAAGAGTATTTGTGTATATTTCATGCCAGCAATCAACAAGAATCGGTTTAAAGACTAGTGTCCACAGTGCGCTTTTTGCCATTGCTAGCACGCACTACATAAGTGTTGATAGACACCTGCAGCAACTTGCTGCCGTCTGGCAGCACGTCGCCTATATTTATTTGGGTAATTGCCTTGGTCTCTTGGTCCTGCACCAGTAGATAGCTTTGCTTGGGCCGCACCACGGTGGCGGCTATGCTCCAGACGATCTTCTTCTCGATGGTCTGCACTGGCGCCTTCACCACAGGTGGCAGCCCATCGCGCTCCATGGCCCAAACCATGGTTTTCCCCAGCAAAGTTTGCTCAGTTTGCAAATCCATACGCTGCAATGCCAGCAAGTCTGCCGCCTGCAAGCCCCGCGGCTTTGCCCCCACCAGGCCCGCAGCGGGCTCTATCGCCCACCAGGCCACAATGGCAACCACCAACCACAGCACACCAGTGGCAATAGCAATGCGCAGCGTACGGCTATTGAGCTTACCCATGGCTGGCCTCCGGGGGGTGGACTCGCATTAATACGCGCACAGTCATTTCAACGCGGCGCTCTTGCCCCTTCACCAATAGGCTCTCCACAGCACAAAATGGCTCACCGCCCTCTACCTCAAGCAGCACGCCCTCCAAAGCCCGGGGGGTTAGCCGGAAGCTGACATTGGCCCGAAACTCACGCACACCGGCACCAGGAGCGTCTGCCTGGGCAGAGGTGGCTACCGCGGCACCAGCCACTTCGCGCTTGCCCAACTCACGGCTCACACTCAGGTTAATAACATATTGATCTGCAATATTGCGCTTGACGACTTCTGTGAGCCAGTCTTTCATTTTGGCCTGACCAACAGCTTCGGATGACACGGTCCACAGACGCGCATCCACCAGTGCCGCCGTTTGGCGGGAGGCCTCTAACGCGTCAGTTAGCGCTGCGTCATTCTTCAGCCCGGAGCGCAAGGCAGCCACATCGGCCTGAAGCTTGCCCAGCGCCTGCTGCTGCTGGGCAATGGCGTCGCTCCAGCGCAGGCCGCCCTCTACCAGCACCACGGCGGCTATTAGCACCAACCCCCACCGCAGCCGGGGGTTGGCTTGTACATCTGTCCAAACTTTGCGGAGTGTCTGCACCAGCTCGCTCATGGCACGGTCCGCATAGTTGTTAGCAGTTCTGCTTGCAAGCCCACACTTTGGGGGGGCGTGCCCGATAAAAGTCGCACATTCTTAAACAAGCCAAGTTTTTCAATGGATTCCAGAAACTTGCCCAACTCAAATCCTTCTGCAGGTACAGAAAACTGCATGCGAATACGGCCATTGCGGTATTCCCACTCCTGCAAATTAACCTTGGTAGCTTCGTCAAACAATCCGGCCGCTGCCAGGCCGGCCATGAGCTTGGTTTGCAAGACCTGTGGTTGCACCTGCACGATAGCTGCAACGGGCTGCTGCAAAGTTTCGATCTCTCGCTGTAGTTTGAGTGTGGCGGCAGACTGCTCCGCCAAGGTCGCGTACTCTGTTTTCAGGGCTTCGGTGTTAACCGCCAGCTTGAGGTTGTAGCTCAGCAAGCCACACAGCGCTGCGCCAGCCAGAGCCACGGCACCCCAAACCGCCCATTGCTGCGGGCTCAGTGGCTTAATCGCTGCGGCGAACAGCACCCAGCCTTTGGTCGGTTGGTCTAGCAAAGCCATGGATCTTGCAGCAGGCAAGGGGTGCTGATTCGGGTCAGCACCGGCGTCTCGTACAAACTGCTGCCAGGCAGCCTCTGCCGGTAGCGCCGCGAACCAGCGGGTTCGGTGGGTGACGCCGCCGTCTTTGATGGACACGGCCTCATAGCCTGCGACACAATGAATCAGATGTAGCCCTGCGGGTATTTCCACCCTCAACAGGGGTTCGGGGCAGGGCATGACGTCAACGGCCGACGATGCCAACGGCGCATCGGACCAGTACCACACCTCGGCCTGTGTACCCGCAAGCCGCCAAGCAAAGCCAACAACGGGCTGACCGGTAAGGTGCCCAAGCTGCAGGGCAATGGAGGATTGCACCATGCGCCGCGGCACACCTTTCACATCCAGCGTAAGCCGGTGGCATTTGCCACGTGGCAGGGCCATAACCCTGGGTGCGCCAATACAAAACGCCCAAGCACGGCGCAGCCAACTCAAGGGGCTGGAAGATCGTGTGGGCGCTTTTGGGATGAGGTTGGCGTACTT
>JANYEE010000129.1 GCA_025363275.1 Burkholderiales bacterium
GAAATGGTCATGCCAGGTGACAACGTGTCGATCACTGTAAAGCTGATCAATCCGATCGCCATGGAAGAAGGTCTGCGTTTTGCGATCCGCGAAGGCGGTCGTACCGTGGGCGCCGGTGTGGTTGCCAAGATCATTGCTTAAGAACGAAGGGGTATAGCTCAATTGGCAGAGCGTCGGTCTCCAAAACCGAAGGTTGTAGGTTCGATTCCTACTGCCCCTGCCACCTAACGGGTGTGAAACCGGTGGCATTCCAAGCCCGCTAGGCTCTAGCGGGCTTTGGTGTCTTGAGTTGGCAAAAAAGAATTGATTCAGAAACGCGAAATAGTAGAAATATGGCCACCTCACAGATTGAAACAATAAGCACCGGGGCAGACAAAGCCAAAGTGGGGATTGCCATCGCCTTGGTTGTGGCTGCGTTGGCGGGTTTTTACTTGCTAAGTAAACAAGGGCCGCTGGTCCAATGGTCTGCTCTGTTGGTCGGCCTAGCTGCCGCAGTGGTGGCGTTTTTCACTTCGGAGTCTGGGCGTCAGCTGATTGCTTTTGGTCGGGATGCCTGGCGCGAAGTGCGCAAGGTGGTTTGGCCAGCTCGTAAAGAAGCGGTTCAAATTACGGCGTATGTCTTCGGGTTTGTTCTCATCATGGCGCTGTTTCTGTGGCTTACAGACAAGACGCTAGAGTGGGTGTTTTACGATTTGATTTTGGGCTGGAAAAAATAATGACAGACATTCTGGCGACCCTCCCTGAAGACACTCCCGCGGCAGCGTCGGTGAATCCTGCGCTGCGTTGGTATGTTGTGCACGCCTACTCGGGCATGGAAAAAGCTGTAGAGCGCAATATTCTGGAGCGCATTCAGCGCTCGGGTATGCAAGACAAGTTTGGCCGTATTCTGGTCCCCATGGAAGAAGTGGTAGAGGTCAAGAATGGCCAGAAGAAGACCACGGAGCGTAAGTTTTTCCCAGGCTATGTTCTGGTCGAAATGGTCATGGACGATGACACTTGGCACTTGGTCAAACACACAAACAAAGTGACGGGTTTTGTGGGTGGCGCGAAGAATCGCCCCGCCCCAATTTCTGAAGCAGAGGTGATGAAGATCGTCAACCAGATGCAAGAAGGTACTGACAAGCCACGCCACAAGGTGGAGTTTGTTGTGGGCGAGTACATTCGCGTCAAGGAAGGCCCGTTCACCGACTTCAATGGTTCTGTCGAAGACGTGAACTACGAGAAAAGCAAGGTGCGCGTCTCCGTCACAATTTTCGGCCGTTCTACGCCTGTTGAGCTTGAGTTCTCGCAGGTAGAAAAGACCTGAGACCTTTAAGGGCAGGCCTAAAGATTTATAGTTTGCATTTTCCGACTCGGTGCGAATGGTTTCTCAGAGTCGTTAACCCCGGGAAGCAGCGGTCTGAGTGTTCAGGCTTAAGCGTTTGACCCGTAAGGAGTAATCATGGCGAAAAAAATCGTCGGCTTTGTGAAGCTGCAAGTTCCAGCTGGCAAGGCTAACCCGTCCCCCCCAATCGGCCCGGCGTTGGGTCAACGTGGTCTGAATATCATGGAGTTCTGTAAAGCATTCAATGCACAGACCCAAGGTGTTGAGCCAGGTCTGCCATTGCCCGTGGTCATCACGGCCTATGCTGACAAGAGCTTCACGTTCGTTATTAAGACACCCCCAGCCACCGTGCTGATCAAGAAGGCCATCAAGCTGGACAAGGGCTCTGCCCGCCCGCACATGGACAAGGTTGGCAAGATCACGCGTGCTCAGCTCGAAGAGATTGCAAAGATCAAAATGAAAGACATGAACGCTGCTGACCTGGAGGGTGCTGTGCGCACTATCGCTGGCACAGCCCGTTCTATGGGCGTGACTTCGGAGGGCGTATAAATGTCTAAGCTCACTAAAAAGCAAAAATCCCAAATCGGTAAGGTTGATGCCAATAAGCTGTATCCACTGAGTGACGCTTTGGGTCTGGTCAAAGAATTTGCCAACGCCAAGTTCGATGAATCTATCGACGTAGCGGTTCAGCTCGGTATCGATGCCAAGAAATCAGACCAAGTGGTGCGTGGCGCCGTTGTACTGCCGAATGGCACTGGTAAGACCAAGCGGGTTGCGGTGTTCGCCCAAGGCGCCAAGGCTGAAGAAGCCAAGGCTGCCGGAGCTGATATTGTCGGTATGGAAGACTTGGCTGCTATGGTCAAAGCCGGTGATATGCCTTTCGACGTGGTGATTGCTGCTCCTGATGCGATGCGCATTGTGGGTACTCTGGGCCAGATCCTCGGACCCCGTGGTTTGATGCCTAACCCCAAAGTTGGCACCGTGACGCCAGACGTTGCTACGGCTGTTAAGAATGCCAAGGCCGGCCAGGTTCAGTTCCGCGTTGATAAAGCCGGTATCGTTCACTCGACCATTGGTCGCCGTTCGTTTGATGCCGCTCAGTTGCAAGGTAACTTGGCAGCATTGGTGGACGCTTTGAGTAAGGCCAAGCCAGCTTCCAGCAAAGGTTTGTACCTGCGTAAGGTTGCTGTTTCTTCCACGATGGGTGTTGGCGTTCGCGTTGATATCCAGACGATTGCTGCCTAAGTAAGTAATTTAAATTCCTCGCAAGGGGGATTTGATGTGGTGGGCCACCAGATCCTTAACGATAAGGTGGGCCATCCAAGACCGTTGGTGCGCATGGAGTTGGCGCTTAATATGAGGTAAGGAGTTATCCGATCCTCGACCAACGCAGATGGCGATCCCGCTGCAGTCGGATGTATTCCTTCAACAGTTGGTCGCTGCAATGTAGTGCGTTGCGAAGTGAAAACTTCAAAATGTAATTTAAAGGAGTAGACCTTGAGTCTTAATCGCAGTGAGAAAGAAGCGGTCATAAGTGATGTGACCAGCCTCGCCGCTAAAGCTCAAACGCTCGTGATCGCGGAATACCGCGGCATCACGGTCGCTGACATGACCAAGTTGCGCATTGCTGCGCGCAGCAACGGAGTGAATCTGAGTGTGTTGAAGAACACCTTGGCCCGCCGTGCTGTCGCTGGTAGCGGATTTGAAGTTGTCGCCGATCAGATGACCGGTCCTCTGATCTACAGCTTTTCCGAAGACGCCGTAGCTGCCGCTAAAGTGGTTGCTGAGTTCGCGAAGACCAACGACAAGTTGGTGATTCGTGCAGGTGCGTACCTCGGTAAGGCTCTGGACGTGAACGGCGTGAAGCAATTGGCAAGCATCCCTTCGAAGGAAGTGTTGTTGGCGCAATTGTTGGGCTTGATGCAGTCCCCCATTTCCCGTACAGCACGTGTGTTGTCGGCTTTGGCGGAACAAAGAGGCGCTGGCGCAGCAGAAGCTGCGCCCGAAGAGGCAGTGGCGGCTTAATTGCTCCGTGCCTGTAGTAACCAAAATTGTTAGGAAATAAAAATGGCATTCGATAAAGACGCATTTTTGACCGCGCTGGACAGCATGACGGTCATGGAACTCAACGAACTGGTGAAAGCCATCGAAGAGAAGTTTGGTGTGAGCGCGGCTGCTATGGCCGGCCCCGCTACCGGTGGTCCTGCCGCCGCAGTGGCTGAAGAGAAGACCGAGTTCAACGTCATGCTGCTTGAAGCAGGCGCAAACAAAGTGTCCGTTATTAAAGCTGTGCGTGAAATCACGGGCTTGGGCTTGAAAGAAGCCAAGGACCTAGTGGACGGCGCTCCCAAGGCTGTTAAAGAAGCCATCGCCAAAGCTGACGCTGAAGCCGCTATGAAGAAGCTGGTAGAAGCCGGCGCCAAAGTCGAACTCAAGTAATTCGATTGCGTGCTCGGGCTGGGAGTCTGATGAGGGCTCCCAGCCTTTGCTGTTTTTCGAGAGCACACTAAAAAGCGGTGTTCCACCTTTTTTTAGTGTCTTCTGACCCCGACTGCAGAAGATGCCTTGGTACGGGTTGCGTGCAATGCGCAACCGTCCGCCAATGATTGGTAGTGGCCAATCACCAAGCCGGTTGAGAGTGATGCTCAACACGACAGTCGCCTAGGACCCCCAGGATTCCTCAGTCTTTGCCCGGAGATCTAATGGCTTACACATACACAGAACGCAAACGCATTCGCAAAAACTTCGGTAATCGCGATAGCGTGCTCGAAATACCTTATTTGCTGCAAATGCAAAAGGACGCGTACACCGCGTTTTTGCAAGCGGACGTAGCGCCTAAGAAGCGCACTAACGAAGGTCTTCAGGCAGCTTTTGAAGCGGCTTTTCCCATCGTCTCTCACAACGGTTTTGTAGAGATGAAGTACCTAGAGTACAACTTGGCGAAGCCGGGCTTTGATGTCCGTGAATGCCAGACCCGTGGTTTGACGTTTGCGTCCGCCGTGCGCGCCAAAGTTCAACTGATCATTTATGACCGTGAGTCTTCGACGTCACAGAACAAGGTTGTGAAGGAAGTTAAAGAGCAAGAAGTCTACATGGGCGAAGTGCCCCTGATGACGGGTAAAGGCTCCTTCATCATTAACGGTACTGAGCGCGTGATCGTGTCCCAGTTGCACCGCTCTCCTGGTGTGTTCTTTGAACACGATAAGGGAAAGACCCACAGCTCGGGCAAGTTGCTGTTCTCCGCGCGCATCATCCCCTACCGTGGCTCATGGCTCGACTTTGAATTCGACCCCAAAGACCATCTGTATTTCCGTGTAGACCGTCGCCGCAAGATGCCGGTCACGATTCTGTTGAAGGCTATTGGCCTGAACAACGAATCCATCCTAGCTAACTTCTTTGTCAATGACAATTTTCGCTTGATGGACAGTGGCGCACAAATGGAATTTGTGGCCGAACGTCTGCGAGGCGAAGTGGCCCGTTTTGATATCACCGACAAGAGCGGCAAAGTGGTGGTGGCTAAAGATAAGCGCGTGACTGCACGCCACACCCGCGAGTTGGAGCAATCGGGTACAGCCCACATCAGCGTCCCTGAAGACTTCATGATTGGCCGTGTAGTGGCTCGTAATGTGGTGGACGCTGAGACTGGCGAGATCGTGGCAAAAGCCAATGAAGAGTTGACTGAAGCCCTGTTGAAGAAGTTGCGCACTGCAGGTATTCAAGACCTGCCTTGCATCTATACCAACGAGTTGGACCAGGGTGCGTACATTTCGCAGACATTGCGTACTGACGAAACCGTGGACGAATTTGCGGCCCGCGTTGCGATCTACCGCATGATGCGTCCTGGCGAGCCGCCAACAGAGGACGCAGTGCAGGCGCTGTTCCAGCGTTTGTTCTACAACCCCGACACCTATGATTTGTCGCGCGTGGGTCGTATGAAGTTCAATGCCAAGATGGGCCGCTCGGAATCCACTGGCCCGATGGTGCTGACCAACGAAGACATTCTGGCCGTCGTCAAGATCTTGGTGGATCTGCGCAATGGTCGCGGTGAAGTCGATGACATCGACCACTTGGGTAACCGCCGTGTGCGTTGCGTGGGCGAATTGGCCGAGAACCAGTACCGCACTGGCTTGGCACGTATTGAAAAGGCTGTGAAGGAACGTTTGGGTCAAGCCGAGCAAGAGCCTTTGATGCCGCACGACTTGATCAACAGCAAGCCTATTTCGGCCGCGTTGAAAGAGTTCTTTGGTGCGTCGCAGCTGTCGCAGTTCATGGACCAGACCAATCCGCTGGCCGAAATCACCCACAAGCGCCGTGTATCGGCCCTTGGCCCAGGTGGTTTGACGCGCGAACGTGCAGGCTTTGAAGTACGTGACGTGCACGTGACCCATTACGGTCGCGTCTGCCCGATTGAAACGCCTGAAGGACCGAATATTGGTCTTATCAATTCACTCGCCTTGTATGCGCGCCTGAATGAGTACGGTTTCATTGAGACTCCTTATCGTCGCGTTGCTGACAGCAAAGTCACGATGGAAATTGACTACCTGTCGGCAATCGAAGAGGGCAAGTACGTGATCGCCCAGGCCAACGCGGCTCTGGACAAAGACGGCAAGCTGACGGGTGAACTGGTGTCGGCCCGTGAAAAGGGTGAATCCATTCTGGTCGGTGCTGAGCGCGTGCAGTACATGGACGTGTCGCCCGCACAGATCGTCTCTGTGGCGGCATCGCTAGTCCCGTTCCTTGAGCATGACGATGCAAACCGCGCGTTGATGGGCGCCAACATGTCCCGTCAAGCTGTTCCCGTCCTGCGTCCTGAAAAGCCCATGGTGGGTACCGGTATCGAACGCGTTGCAGCTGTGGACTCAGGCACGGTGGTGACTGCAACCCGCGGCGGTGTTGTCGACTACGTCGATGCCACCCGCATCGTAGTGCGCGTGAACGACAGTGAAGCACAAGCCGGTGAAGTGGGCGTAGACATCTACAACCTCATCAAATACCAGCGCTCGAACCAAAACACCAATATCCATCAGCGCCCCATCGTCAAGCTGGGTGACAAGCTGGCAAAGGGTGATGTGATCGCCGACGGCGCGTCTACTGATCTGGGCGAAATCGCCATCGGTCAGAACATGCTGGTGGCTTTCATGCCCTGGAACGGTTACAACTTCGAAGATTCGATTTTGATCAGCGAACGCGTGGTTGCAGAAGACCGTTACACCTCGATTCACATTGAGGAAATGGTGGTGATGGCGCGTGACACCAAGCTGGGCGCGGAAGAAATTACCCGCGATATTCCTAACTTGAGCGAGCAGCAATTGAATCGCCTGGACGAGTCCGGCATCATCTATGTGGGTGCTGAAGTGCAACCCGGCGATACTTTGGTGGGTAAGGTTACGCCCAAGGGCGAGACCACGCTGACACCTGAAGAAAAGCTCTTGCGTGCGATCTTCGGCGAGAAGGCTTCTGATGTGAAGGACACTTCCCTGCGGGTAGACCAAGGCTCGCAAGGTACCGTCATCGACGTGCAAGTCTTCACCCGTGAAGGCATTACCCGTGACAAGCGCGCCCAGCAAATCATTGATGATGAACTCAAGCGCTTCCGCCTGGATTTGAACGATCAAATTCGTATTGTTGAAGCCGACGCTTTCGCGCGTATTGAGAAGTTGCTGACCGGTAAAGCTGCTAACGGTGGACCACAGAAGCTGGCTAAGGGCACCAAGATTGACAAGGCCTATTTGGCCTCGGTCGAGAAGTTCCATTGGTTCGATATCCGCCCTGCCGACGAAGAGGTAGCTTCCCAGCTGGAAAGCATCAAGAACTCTCTGGAGCAAACCCGTCATAGTTTCGACTTGGCTTTTGAAGAAAAGCGCAAAAAGTTGACACAAGGTGACGAGTTGCCAGCCGGTGTGCTCAAGATGGTTAAGGTCTACATCGCGGTCAAGCGCCGCCTGCAGCCTGGTGACAAGATGGCGGGCCGCCACGGTAACAAGGGCGTGGTTTCCAAGATCACACCAGTAGAAGACATGCCATATATGGCGGACGGTACACCTGTGGATATCGTGTTGAACCCGTTGGGTGTGCCATCGCGTATGAACATTGGTCAGGTCCTGGAAGTGCACTTGGGCTGGGCTGGCAAAGGTCTGGGCCACCGCATCGGAGACATGCTGCAGCGCGAAGCAGCAGCGACCGAAATCCGTGGCTTCTTGGAGAAGATTTACAACGGCACGGGCCGCAAAGAAGATCTGAAGCAGTTGTCCGATGACGAGATTCGCGATATGGCGAAGGAGTTGACCCATGGCGTGCCATTTGCGTCTCCTGTTTTCGACGGTGCGACGGAAGCCGAAATCGGCGACATGCTGCAATTGGCTTTTCCAGAGGACGTGGCTAAGGCCAAGGGCCTGACCACGACGCGAACGCAAGCGCAGCTGTATGACGGTCGTTCTGGTGATGCTTTTGAGCGCACCACAACAGTTGGCTACATGCACTACCTGAAGTTGCACCATTTGGTCGACGACAAGATGCACGCCCGTTCAACCGGACCGTACTCGCTGGTGACGCAGCAGCCTCTGGGTGGTAAAGCCCAATTTGGCGGACAGCGTTTCGGTGAAATGGAAGTGTGGGCGCTGGAAGCCTATGGCGCCTCCTACACCTTGCAAGAAATGCTGACAGTCAAGTCCGATGACGTGCAGGGCCGTACTAAGGTGTACGAGAGCATTGTCAAAGGCGAACATTCCATCGAAGCCGGAATGCCAGAGTCGTTCAATGTGCTGGTCAAGGAAATTCGCTCCTTGGGCCTGGACATCGAACTTGAGCGTAGCTGATCGCGAACAAGAAAAGGATTTAACCCATGAAATCATTACTCGACCTGTTCAAGCAGTTCACGCCCGATGAGCATTTCGATGCCATCAAAATCGGCATGGCATCTCCCGAGAAGATCCGTTCATGGTCTTTCGGTGAAGTCAAAAAGCCTGAAACCATCAACTACCGTACCTTCAAGCCAGAGCGTGACGGTCTGTTCTGCGCCAAGATCTTCGGCCCCATCAAGGACTACGAATGTCTGTGCGGCAAGTACAAGCGTTTGAAGCACCGTGGCGTGATCTGTGAGAAGTGCGGCGTTGAAGTTACGCAGACTAAGGTTCGCCGCGAACGCATGGGTCACATTGACCTGGCAGCACCGTGCGCCCACATCTGGTTCTTGAAGTCCCTGCCAAGCCGCCTGGGTCTGGTACTGGACATGACACTGCGTGATATCGAGCGGGTGTTGTACTTTGAAGCCTATGTCGTCACAGATCCCGGCATGACCCCGCTGAAGAAGTTCAGCATCATGTCGGAAGACGACTTTGACGCCAAGTTCAAGGAATACGGCGACGAATTCCAGGCCAAGATGGGCGCCGAAGGCATCAAGGACCTGCTACAGAGCATTGATATCGAAGGTTCGATTGAAAAGCTGCGCAACGATTTAACTGGATCCGAGCTCAAGATCAAGAAAAACGCCAAGCGTTTGAAGGTCCTGGAAGCGTTCAAGAAATCAGGAATCAAGCCCGAGTGGATGGTGCTGGACGTGCTGCCCGTGTTGCCGCCTGACCTGCGTCCATTAGTACCATTGGACGGCGGCCGTTTTGCGACCTCCGACTTGAACGATCTCTACCGTCGCGTTATCAACCGAAACAGCCGTTTGCGCCGTTTGCTGGAACTCAAGGCGCCAGAAATCATCGCGCGGAACGAAAAGCGGATGTTGCAAGAAGCCGTAGACAGCTTGCTGGACAACGGTCGCCGTGGCAAGGCTATGACTGGCGCGAACAAGCGCGCACTGAAGTCTCTGGCCGACATGATCAAAGGTAAATCGGGTCGCTTCCGCCAGAATTTGCTGGGTAAGCGTGTGGATTACTCCGGTCGTTCCGTGATTACCGTGGGCCCAACACTCAAGCTGCACCAATGCGGTCTGCCGAAATTGATGGCCTTGGAATTGTTCAAGCCCTTCATTTTTGCGCGCCTGGAAGCCATGGGCATTGCGACCACCATCAAGGCCGCCAAGAAGGAAGTCGAATCTGGCACGCCTGTGGTGTGGGACATTCTCGAAGAGGTCATCAAAGAGCATCCCGTGATGTTGAATCGTGCGCCTACGCTGCACCGCTTGGGTATCCAGGCGTTTGAACCCATCCTGATCGAAGGCAAGGCGATCCAGTTGCACCCCCTCGTTTGTTCGGCCTTCAACGCCGACTTCGACGGTGACCAAATGGCCGTTCACGTACCTTTGTCCGTAGAAGCTCAGATGGAAGCTCGCACCCTAATGCTGGCTTCGAACAACATCTTGTTCCCGGCCAACGGTGAGCCTTCTATTGTCCCGTCGCAAGACGTGGTGTTGGGTTTGTACTACACGACCCGCGAGCGTATCAATGGCAAGGGAGAAGGCTTGATATTCGCGGACACCGGAGAAGTGCAGCGTGCATTTGACGCGGGTGAAGTCGAACTCAACAGCCGTATTAACGTGCGTTTGACCGAGTACGATAAAGACAAGGTAACCGGCGAATTAACCGCTTCCACTAAGCTGTGGGAAACCACTGCAGGTCGCGCTTTGCTGTCTGAAATTCTGCCCAAAGGCTTGCCTTTCTCCAACATCAATAAAGCGTTGAAGAAGAAGGAAATCTCCAAGCTGATCAATGTGTCTTTCCGAAAGTGCGGACTTAAGGACACTGTAGTGTTTGCAGACAAGCTGCTGCAGGCAGGCTTCCGTTTGGCGACTAAGGCGGGTATCTCCATTTGTATCGACGACATGCTGGTGCCTGATGAAAAGCACGAGATCATTGCACGTGCCCAAAAGGAAGTTAAAGAGATCGAAAAGCAGTATGTGTCTGGTCTGGTGACTTCTGGTGAACGCTACAACAAGGTTGTGGATATCTGGGGCAAGTCGGGTGACGAAGTGTCCAAGGTGATGATGTCCAAGCTGTCCAAGGAAATGGTTACTGATCGCCACGGTAAGCAGGTGCAACAAGAGTCCTTCAACTCTATCTACATGATGGCCGATTCCGGTGCGCGTGGCTCTGCAGCTCAGATTCGACAGGTAGCCGGTATGCGGGGTCTGATGGCCAAGCCTGATGGCTCCATCATTGAGACACCCATCACCGCGAACTTCCGCGAAGGCCTGAACGTATTGGAGTACTTCATCTCTACCCACGGCGCTCGTAAGGGTCTGGCTGATACCGCGTTGAAGACTGCAAATTCGGGTTACTTAACGCGTCGTTTGGTAGACGTCACACAAGACTTGGTGGTCACTGAACTGGACTGCGGTACCCACAATGGTTACCTCATGCGCGCCATAGTCGAGGGCGGCGAAGTCATTGAATCCTTGCGTGATCGGGTGCTGGGGCGTACCGCTGCTGAAGATGTTTTGCATCCCGAAACCCGTGCAGTGGTGGCCCATGCTGGCGACATGCTGGACGAGGACTTAATCGAAGAGATGGAGGCCCAAGGGGTCGATGAAGTCAAAGTGCGGACCGCCCTCACTTGTGAAACACGCTTTGGTATATGCGCAAAGTGCTACGGGCGCGATCTGGGCCGTGGCGGACTTATTAACCACGGTGAGGCTGTGGGTGTTATCGCGGCCCAGTCGATTGGTGAACCCGGTACGCAGTTGACTATGCGTACCTTCCACATCGGTGGTGCAGCGTCGCGTGCCGCAATCGCTTCCAGCGTAGAAGCCAAGTCCAATGGCGTGATTGGTTTTAACGCCACGATGCGCTATGTGACCAATAGCAAAAAGGAGCTGGTTGTCATTGCCCGATCCGGCGAAATCATCATTCATGATGAACATGGGCGTGAACGTGAGCGTCACAAGGTGCCATATGGCGCCGTGTTGACGGTCAAGGCCGACCAAACCGTCAAAGCTGGCAATATTTTGGCTAACTGGGATCCGTTGACTCGACCTATCATTACCGAGTTTGCTGGTAAGGCGCACTTTGAAAATGTGGAAGAAGGCCTGACCGTTGCAAAGCAAGTGGATGATGTCACTGGCCTCTCTACGCTCGTGGTTATCGATCCGAAGCGCCGTGGTGCTACCAAAGTGGTCCGTCCTCAGGTCAAATTGATTGATGTAAACGGCCAAGAAGTCAAGATCCCAGGCACTGACCACTCGGTGACGATTGGGTTCCCAGTGGGTTCACTGGTGCAAGTGCGCGATGGACAAGACGTAGGACCTGGTGAAGTTCTGGCCCGTATTCCTATCGAAGGCCAGAAGACCCGTGACATCACTGGCGGTTTGCCGCGTGTTGCCGAGTTGTTCGAAGCTCGTTCGCCGAAAGACAAAGGTGTATTGGCGGAAAGCACCGGTACCATTTCCTTTGGTAAAGAAACCAAGGGCAAGGTCCGTCTGCAGATTACTGATCCCGAAGGCAAAGTTTGGGAAGAATTGGTTCCCAAAGAGAAGAATATCTTGGTGCACGAAGGCCAAGTGGTCAATAAGGGCGAAAGCGTCGTGGACGGTCCAGCCGATCCACAAGACATCTTGCGCTTGTTGGGTTCTGAAGAGCTGGCCCGCTACATCGTCGACGAAGTTCAAGACGTCTACCGCCTGCAAGGCGTGAAGATCAATGACAAGCACATTGAAGTGATTGTTCGTCAGATGCTGCGCCGCGTGGTGGTGGAGGCTGCGGGTGATTCCAACTACATTAACGGTGAACAGGTGGAGCGGTCCGAGATGCTCAACACCAATGACGCCCTGCGCGCTGATGGAAAGATCCCTGCGGTCTTCACCAATTTGTTGCTGGGTATTACCAAGGCGTCTTTGTCCACTGACAGCTTCATTAGCGCGGCTTCCTTCCAGGAAACAACCCGCGTGTTGACGGAAGCCGCCATCATGGGCAAGCGCGATGAGTTGCGTGGACTGAAGGAAAACGTGATTGTAGGTCGCTTGATTCCAGCTGGAACCGGCATGGCTTACCACGAAGCCCGTAAAGTCCGTGAACAGATGGACGACGCGGAGCGTCGCGCGATTGCCGATGCAGAAGCCGCCGAGTTGGCTGGTGATGCTGAAACAGCTAGCGCCAGCGTTCATGCGGAAGATGCATCTGGCGAATAACTTGCCGCGTTAGTTTTCGCTAGACGACCCCAAGTTTTCTGCATAAGGAAACTTGGGGTTTCTTCTGTCTGAAGCAGGCGTTTCAGAAAAAGGACCTCTTCGTTTATGGATGCCAATCTATGGCTTTCGGGTATCTTGGCCATAGGCCTGTTCTGGTGTGTTGGCGTCTACAACCGGATCACCCGTTTGCGGGCGCGTAGCCTAGAGTCATTTGTTTCGGTTGCAGCCAAAATGCATCGTTACAGGGCATTATTCTTGGAGCACAGCCATCCATCGAAGGTCAGTGAAACGCCAACTGCATTGCAGCAGCTCATGCTGCAGCTGGAGCAACTGGATCAAATGACTAGAGATGCACAGGCGTGTCCTTGGGATAAGGCGGTACTGGCGGTGTTGACTGCGAAGGGCTCGGAGGTCTGGGCGGTGTGGGGCGCGCTTCGTACCGCACCCGCGGACTTAGCTGGAGCCGCTTTGCCCGACAATCTTATGCAGGAATGGGACGCTAATTCGCGGGCCCTCCAACACGCCATCGCGGGCTTTAATCAGATTTTGGTGGATTACAACGAAGCCATTGCCCAATTCCCTGCAATAGTCATCACCAGCTTTTTAGGATTCAAGCCAGCGGGCCAAATTGCGATACTTTATGAAGCATGATGAGGGCGGAGTGCCGCTATGGCGTCAGTTGCAAACAACCGCATCCGTAATAGCTGCGGTGCGCGCTGGCACATCGGGAACAGCTGCCGTAGAGGCAGTTAGCAGTGATCTGCGCCCTGGTGTGCAGGCTCTCGCATTTCATGTTTGGCGCAATTTGGGGCGTGCAGAGGCCCTGCGCAATCAACTGGCCAAAAAGCGTCCATCAGCACCAGTTGATGCGCTTTTGTGCGTGGCATTGGCGTTGGTCTGGCGAGAAGATCGGGCACCTTACGACGCATTTACCTTGGTCAATCAAACTGTGGAGGCAGCTAAGCAGACCCACGGCTTGGCACCGCATTCAAGCTTTCTCAATGCGTGTTTAAGGCGGTTTTTACGTGAACAAAACGCGCTGGTAGCACACACCGACGCCGACCCTGTTGCCCTTTGGAACCATCCGCTGTGGTGGGTGCGCAAACTGAAAGCGGAGCGCCCTCTCCATTGGCAAGACATTCTCAGCGCCGCAAATTCGCATGCGCCGATGGCCCTGCGAGCTAACAGTCGCCGGATGACCCCTGAAGCCTATATTGCTGTTTTGACCCGGGCCGGCATTGCGGCAAGTCTGGACCCCAGCGGAGCGATTTTGCTCGACAAAGCGGTGCCAGTACATTTTCTACCCGGCTTCAGTGAGGGCGATGTGTCCGTGCAAGACGCCGCCGCGCAACTCGCAGCAGGCCTGCTATTGAAATGTCTAAAGCCCACCGCTACGTTAAAAATATTGGATGCTTGTGCTGCCCCTGGAGGTAAGACAGGCCATCTGCTTGAGATGACGGACGGCGATGTGACGGCTTTGGAAATTGACGCCGAGCGGGCCAAGCGTATCGGCCAGAACCTGGATCGGCTGGGGGTATCGGCCAGAGTGCTGACTGGGAATGCGGCTAATTTGGATACTTGGTGGGATGGCGTGCCCTTTGACGCAATACTGTTAGACGCTCCTTGTACCGCCTCGGGTATTGCCCGTAGGCATCCCGACATTCGCTGGCTAAGGCGGGAAACAGACATTGTGCAACTGGCACGTTTGCAGAAGGAATTGCTGCACGTGATGTGGCGCGTGCTCAAGCCCGGTGGGCGCCTGCTGTATTGCACCTGCTCGCTCTTTAAGGCTGAGGGTGAAGGACAGGTCCAAACGTTTCTTGCAAACAACAACAATGCTGCATTGCTGCCGTCTCCCGGGCATTTGATGCCCCGACATGGCGCAAACGGGGACGTCCTCACGGACAATCAACCGAGTAACCATGACGGCTTTTTCTACGCACTTTTTCAAAAACAATCCGCTTGATCGGATGGTGCGTGTATTGGTTGCCGCAGTATTTTTATCCTTGTCGCATCTGGCACTGGCGCAAAGCTCAGCAGAGCTGTCCCAAATACGCGTCGAGCGCGTCGAGGACGAAATACTGGTGTCTGCGCAAATCGGCTTTGAGTTGCCGTCGGCGGTGGAGGACGCACTACTCAAGGGTATTCCCATGTATTTTGTTTTGCAGGCCGACATTACCAAGGAGCGCTGGTATTGGTACGACAAACGGGTGGCCACAGCGGAGCGTTACATGCGTATCGCCTACCAGCCGCTCACCCGCAAATGGCGACTCAACGTGACTGCCGGGGTGGATCGCGCTGGCTCGACCGGATTAGTGCTGAATCAAAGTTTTGATACGTTGCCTCAGGCGTTGGCTGTGATCAAACGGATTTTCCGTTGGAGAGTGGCGGATGCGGGAGATCTAGATGGTGGTGGACGGAACAAACTCGAACTCCGCTTCCGGCTTGATCTGAGCCAGCTTCCGCGTCCGTTTCAGATCGGCGCTATAGGACAATCCGACTGGGACGTTGGGGCCTCGGTCGCCACGCCATTGGTTCTGGAAATCAATAAGTGACTAGGGAAATTCTGGGTGGTATGGCTGCGCAGAACCAACAGAGTTCGCGGACGATGCGTTGGACTGTGACTTTGGGCGCTGTCATCATGGTGCTTATCGGGTTGGTGCTTCTCTACCTGCTAATGCAAGCCACCAACAACCGAGAGTTGGACGAGCAGAGCTACGCGCTGCTGCTAAAAATTAACGTGGCGGTGGCCGCCGTATTACTCATAGCCATTTTGTGGGTGGCTTATCGTTTGTTTGTGCGTCTGCGTCAAGGTCGGTTTGGTAGCCGGTTGTTGGTCAAACTAGCCACTATTTTTGCGTTGGTGGGCTTCGCTCCTGGACTGCTGATCTACGTGGTGTCATACCAGTTTGTTTCCCGATCGATTGAGACTTGGTTTGATGTCAAAGTTGAGGGCGCACTGGAAGCCGGACTCAACTTGGGCAGAGTGACGCTGGATACCTTGTCTAACGATTTGGTGGGCAAGTCCCGCTCTGCGGCGACCCAAATCGCTGAGAACGCCGACACGCTCAATAGTTTGGTTTTGGAGCGACTGGTAGAACAGCTCAACGTCACCGATGCTACCGTCTGGAGCGGGACGGGCAAACTGCTTTTAAGTGCAGGGCAGCTTCAGTTTCAGCTCACGCCTGAGAAACCCACAAATGCCCAACTGCGCTCTGCCCGCCTAGACCGGGTCGTTGTTTGGATTGAAGGTCTGGACGACACGTCAGCAGAGGTACAGGTTCGACCACGTATCAAGGTACTGGTACCGATTTCGAGTCCTGCCCTCGGATTAGCGACCGAGCTGCGATACCTATTAGTCGCCAGAGATTTACCTTCCAATTTGGCGACCAATGCACGTGCTGTAGAGGCCGCCAACCGCGAATACCAAGAAAGAGCGCTGACACGAGAAGGGCTTAAGCGCATGTACCTAGGAACATTAACGCTCAGTCTGTTTTTAGCCGTCTTTGGTGCTATCTTGTTGGCAGTCATTCTGGGCAACCAGATCGTTCGCCCTTTGCTTTTGTTGGCGGAAGGTGTAAGCCAAGTAGCGGCGGGGGACCTGACACCCAAATTGGCAATGAGTGGACGGGATGAACTGGGTGGATTGACGCGTGCGTTTGCCTCCATGACCGATCAACTTGCAGAAGCCCGACGTACGGTCGAGCACAGCATGTCACAGGTGGATGACGCGCGCGCCAATTTACAAACAATTCTCGATAACTTGACCGCAGGTGTCATTGTGCTGGGTGAGCGCGGTGAAATCCGATCCTCCAACCCAGGTGCGACCCGTATTCTCCGTGTGCCTCTCGCCGCGCAGCACCATGTTTTGCTTCATCAAGTGGAAGGTATCGAGGCTTTTGGCGATGCTGTGCGCCTGCAATTTGACGAGTTTCTTACGCGCCGCAACGAACGCGGGCTAGACCATTGGCAACGTTCCTTTGAGTTGGGGGGGGCAAGCGTAGGAGCCTTGGGCCCGTTCGATCAGACTGTCACTCTGGTCGCCCGTGGCGCAGAGCTACCCGACAAAGCCCGACTACTGGTGTTTGACGATATTTCCGAAATCGTATCGGCTCAGCGTGCGCAAGCCTGGGGTGAGGTTGCCAGGCGATTGGCGCACGAAATCAAAAACCCGCTGACTCCTATTCAACTGTCTGCCGAACGTCTGGAGCGACGACTGACAGGTAAGCTTCCCGAGGCTGAGCAAGCGGTTCTCAACAAGTCAGTCAAGACCATCGTGGACCAAGTCGACGCGATGAAACGGCTTGTCAATGAATTTAGGGACTACGCGCGATTGCCCGCTGCAGTTTTGAAGCCAGTTGACCTCAATGAACTAATTCAAGATATCACACAGCTATACGAGCAAGAACCGGGCTTTGTACCGCTGCGATTAGAGCTTGAGGCGGAGTGCCCCATGGTGTTGGGCGATGCGCAACAATTGCGCCAAGTTGTGCACAACCTGGTGCAAAACGCCCAAGACGCGAGCGAGACATATCCGGGAGCCTCACCGGCTGCGGCGGAAGTTGTTTTGCGTACCCAGTCCAATACCGATGGGCGTCGGGTGCGCATGAGTGTCATGGACTGCGGAGCTGGATTTCCTGACCATATTCTGAAACGTGCGTTTGAACCGTATGTCACGACCAAAACCAAAGGTACCGGTTTGGGGCTGGCGGTAGTGAAAAAAATAGTGGATGAACACGGCGGTCGGATCGATATCACTAACCGGCTGTCGAGCGGCGCAGTAGTCGGCGCGCAAGTGTCGGTATCATTACAAATCTACAACAGCGCGCCTGCCGAGACGCGACGCAACGATCTTTGAGGGACAGTGCTGCACCATGGCAAACATTCTGGTAGTCGATGACGAGCACGGCATTCGTGACTTGCTCTGGGAAATTCTGAATGACGAGGGACATAACGTAGAGCTCGCAGAGAACGCGGCGCAAGCCCGCGCTGCGCGCAACAGGGAGCGGCCTGATCTTGTTTTGCTGGATATCTGGATGCCCGACACAGATGGCGTAACCTTGCTCAAGGAGTGGTCTGCCAGCGGTGCTTTGACCATGCCAGTCATCATGATGAGTGGGCATGCCACCATCGACACGGCTGTTGAGGCGACCAAGATAGGTGCTTTGGCCTTCCTTGAAAAACCCATTACGCTGCAAAAACTTTTGAAAGCGGTTGAGCAAGGCTTGACCCGTAGCGTTCTGCGAAAGCCGGCTGAAGTGATTCAACAAACCAAGGTGTTGTCGTCGGAAATCATTGAGGTTGTACCCATTCCCGTTTCTGGCGTAATTCCGGTGGGCTTGCCCAATAGCCAGAATTTCTTGTTGGATAAACCTCTGAGGGAAGCTCGTGACGAGTTTGAGAAGGCTTACTTCGAGTACCACCTAGCCCGCGAAAATGGATCCATGACTCGCGTCGCGGAGAAGACGGGCTTGGAGCGCACCCATTTGTATCGCAAGTTGAAACAACTCGGTGTCGACTTGGGTCGTGGGAAACGCAGTGTGATTTAGTGGGCGATCTAAAAGATCGGAATATTTACTGCTATAATTTTGGTCTTTGGCCCGGTAGCTCAGTCGGTAGAGCAGAGGATTGAAAATCCTTGTGTCGGTGGTTCGATTCCGCCCCAGGCCACCAACATCCTAAGTCCTTGATTCGTCAGGGATTTTTCATTTCCGGCTTTGGCCGGTGAACCAAGCAGGTGATCCACCTTTATCAAGGTCTGATCATGTTGCTTGCCTCTCATCTGCGCCGCTCCAGGCACGGAATCTACTACTTCCGCATCGTTTTGCCCGACCCCATTGCGGCGCTTTTGGGCCAGCGCGAGCTTGTCCGGTCCCTTGGTATCCGATCGCCTAAGATAGCGAGGAAATCTGGCTACCAACTATCGCTCCAACTGACACCAATTTTGGAAGGACTCCAACGCATCATGGCTATCGACCCGAACTCGATTAACCCCAATGACGTGCGGAAGCTGATTGTGGAGGGTATGGTGTTTCAGCCGGATGGCGGCATGCGAGTGGCGCGAGTCGAGACCAATAACGACCCGGTGATTGCCAAGCAGGAAATGAAGGCGCTGGAAGATACGGCCACCGCGTGGCGTAGGGTGCACGACTTCACTGCCAACCTGTCGGATGACGAGTTTGCCAAGCGCCAAGCCGATGCCGCGCGCCTGCGCGACGAAATGTTGGCCATGACTGCGCCTATCGCACCTCCCGCTGTCCTATCTACCTCGGTTGCGCCGCATGTTGTTCCGGGAGTCGTTATTCCATTGCGGCCCACGACGCTGGAAGTGGCATTTGAGAAATACATGAAGACAAAGGATGGTATTGCCCAAAACACGAAAGACGCTTACCAAGCAAGCTTTGATCTTTTCGCAACGCTAATGGGTGGCAAGGAGCGGATGGCACATGAAATTACCGCCATTGAGATATTGGACTTTGACGACGCTCTGACACATATCCCCCAGCACGCGGTGAAGCGCGGCATTAAATTGGGCACGGCGGCGGAAATTAATGCGAACCCGCCCTATCGATGCGATGAGGATGGCAACCCCATTGACGACGATATTATCAGCGCCGAGACCGCGAACCTTCATTTGACGAATTTGCAGAGCTTTTTCGATTACTTGATCAGCTCCGGCAGGCGCGAAGGTCAAAACCTCTTTGCCACCATCAAGCCACATTCAAGTGGTAATCAAGGTGGTGGCGCGGTGGGGTTTGAAGAAAACGAACTGCGCGCTATTTTTGCCCCGGAGTCCTTGATGCAAGCAAAGCGGCCTAGCCAGTTCTGGGGGCCGCTACTAGCACTTTATACCGGTGCTCGGCTCAATGAATTGGCGTGCCTCGACTTGGTTGACTTTGTGGAGGAAAAGGGAGTTCCCTGTATTTCCGTTCGCTTTGTGCCGCGGGCCAAGCCAAACCGAAAGAACCAGAAGCAATCCAAGAAGCAGGAAGAGGCTGCGCGTTCTGCCAAGATTCTGAAAAATGCCACATCGCGGCGCCAAGTTCCATTGCACCCCGATCTTTGGGAGATCGGTTTGCAGGAATACATTGCCGATGTGCGAAGCTTGGGCGCTACGCGGCTTTTCCCAACCCTGCCCCTTGATAGCAAGGGCAAGCGCGAGCGGCGCATGTCCCATGACGGCAATGAATATCTGAAATTTGTCGGCGTTCATGTAAAACGCCAGAAGGTCATGCACAGCTTTCGCGACACGGTCAGCGACATGCTCGGTATCAGCGACATGGACGAGTTCAGCGCCGATCAGTGGACGGGACACACCACGCAGGGCATTAAGGCCAAGCACTACCGCAAGAAGGTTGCCATCGACATTCAGGCCATCAAGGGCTTTAAGGCACTGGATTTTCCGTTCATCGACACCGAGCGCATTCAGTATCGTAAGGGCTGGTGGAACGACTGGACCGCGCAGGAGATGAAGCCCTAAACACTTTGATTGGTTGTGTATTAGTAAAACGCGGCGAAGCGTACAAAACAGTATGAACTGTTAACCTGCCGAAACCAGCCGACCTCTGCACCATCCAACTCTTAGATTCTCACTCATTGGAAATTACTCATAAATATGCATACGTCCCCACTTACATCCCTTGAAATTTGCTCTGGCGCCGGTGGGCAGGCTCTTGGCCTGGAAATGGCGGGGTTCGGACATGAGGCACTTGTGGAGATTGAACCTCCCGCTTGCGCTAGCCTGCGGCTTAACCGCCCGGCGTGGAATGTGGTCGAGGGTGATCTCCATCATTTTGACGGTAAGCCTTACAAGGGGATCGACCTGATTGCCGGCGGTGTCCCGTGCCCCCCGTTTTCTCGTGCTGGCAAGCAGCTTGGCGCAGACGACGAGCGCGATTTGTTCCCCCAAGCCTTGCGCTTAGTTGATGAATGCCGCCCCAAGGCGGTGATGCTTGAAAATGTCCGAGGCCTGCTTGATGCGGTTTTTGATGACTACCGCAACAAGGTCGAGAAGCAGCTTAAAAAGCTCGGTTATATCCCCGGCTGGCGCCTGCTCAACGCATCGGACTATGGCGTGTCCCAATTACGCCCCCGCGTGGTGTTTGTGGGTATTCACAAAGACGTTGCTGGAACCTTCTCATGGCCTGAGCCATTGGATGAACCGCCGCCCACTGTGGGTGAGCTACTTGTCGAATTGATGAAAGCGAACAAATGGCGCGGGGCCGCCAAGTGGGCCGAGAGAGCCAGCAGCATTGCCCCCACGCTCGTCGGCGGCTCGAAAAAGCATGGTGGCCCGGACCTAGGCCCGACAAGAGCCAAAGCTGCGTGGGCTGCGCTGGGAGTCGATGGCATGGGATTGGTAGATGAGGCCCCTGCCCGAGATTTCGTTGGGATGCCACGGCTTACGACTCGTATGTGCGCCCGTGTCCAAGGTTTTCCGGACGATTGGGAGTTTGCTGGCCGGAAGACAGCTACCTATCGCCAGATTGGAAACGCATTTCCACCACCGGTTGCCGCTGCTGTGGCCGGGCGCATTCATGCCGCAATAGCTGCCAAGCGCGTATTTAAGGTCGCGTGATGCCTAAACCCACTCAATTTTCAGAAGCTCGCAAAGCCTTCCACGTAAAGTTGCTCGCAGGACCACTCACCGTCAGCCCTTCTGGCGTTGTGAGTAACGCAGACAAAGACAGCAAAATCAGCGTGAATATCGCCAAGGGGATTGCAGACCTGCTCAAAGCTGAAACTTCTGGCGAGCGCAAGGCAGGACAAACATCGGGAAGCCAATTTGAGGATATTTGTTCTGGGTTCGTGCGAAATGCCTTTCTTCAACTTGGACACCTGCGCCCCGGCGATTGGGATGTTCATCAGGTGTCTGGCCGGAACCGGCTAGAAATCGCGAAATACGAGCAATATGCTCATCTCGTCGCCCTGGACACGGCCGCAAAAGGCAATCCGGCGCTTGCTGCCGCCCTCGGGAGCGACTACACCATCACGCCTGATATCGTCGTTGTGCGTGGCCTTGTAAGTGATGAGGCTATTAACCTGAAAGACCTCCTCGTTGACGACTCGGTGTCCAAACTTGCAAGCCTGAGGAAAGCCAACGGCGGATCGCCGTTGCTTCACGCCAGCATCTCCTGCAAATGGACTATCCGAAGCGACCGGGCTCAAAACGCCCGTTCCGAGGCTCTGAATCTGATGCGCAACCGCAAGGGCCGCCTGCCAAACATCATGGTGGTGACTGCGGAGCCGCTTCCCAGCCGCCTTGCGTCGATCGCTCTGGGGACCGGCGACATCGACTGCGTGTATCACTTTGCGCTTTACGAACTGCAAGCGACGGTCGAGGCGCTCAAACTGGACGACGCGGCCGAAATGCTTTCTGTCATGGTTGATGGCAAGCGGCTCAAAGACATCTCAGATTTGCCCTTAGATTTGGCCGTTTAGGCACCCAGCGTAAATTTTTTTGTTGTATTTTTGCACTGTATATACATTGCACTTTTTGGACCACACATTCCGGCCTTCGCCATAAAATTACGACACCGCACGCGAAAGCGTTGCGCCAGTTTATTTTTTGCGCGAGACCGGCCTTTGCCTCAGGCCGACGAACTCTTCACCCGCAAGGGGCGCCGCTTGAAACAGCGTTAACAGCCCGACCAATTCGCTCGGATGGTCGGTATTGCGGACAGGCCCCGAAAAGGGAGGAACGCATGAGCTGAAACCTCGTAATGGAGGGGACTGCCCATGGCTGCCCGTAACCGCTTGTTTCCGGCTTCGCGCCGCACTGTTAGCAAACCAGAAACCCATTTCAATGCGCGTGGCACCATAGATGCCCCGGTGTTCACGCTGGCGAGGCGCAGGCGATGCGCATTGCGGATGCGTCGCGGCAGCTTTGCGGAAAGTTGCCCGAGAGTGCACCGGAGCGCGCGCGTTGCGGGGAGTTGCTGCA
>JANYEE010000154.1 GCA_025363275.1 Burkholderiales bacterium
CCCAGGCGGGGTTCGATATTGCGTTTGCACAGCAGCACCTGCTCGCCCCAATGCGGAATCGTGCCCACCACGTTCAGCGGGTTTTCGTAATGCACGGTGTTGCACACGGTGCAGACGGCGCGCGGTTTGGTGTCGCCGTCGTCGGGCAGGCGGTACGCCGCTTTGGCGCCGCACTCTTTGCAATATTGAATGGGGGTACGCAGCATGGTTCGGGTCAGCCTTTGGCGGTTTTGCCGTATTTCTCAATCAGGGCGCGGGCCGTGTCGCGCAGCTGGCGGCCGTTCAGGCCGCGCTGGTCCATCTCGGCCATCCACTCCACTTCCACCACGGCGGCTTTGCGTTTGAACTCTTGAGCATCGGCGCTGGCAATGGTGGTGACGGTGTTGCCCCGGTCGGTGGCAGTTTTGCGCCCGGCGGGGTCATTGCCCTGCTGGGTCTTGCCCATCCAGCCGGAGGTGGCCAGGCCGGAGTTGTTGTCGATGACCTTTTTCAAATCATCGGGCAGGCTGTCAAAGTGCTTGGTGTTCATCGCCATCACAAAGGCTGCGGTGTAGAGCGCGCCGCCTGCGGGGTCGAACTCGGCGTGAAAGCGAGTCAGCTCCTGGCCTTTGATGGACGGCAAAACCTCCCACGGCAGCACACAGGCGTCGATGGTGCCTTTGGACAGCGCATCAGGAATCGCGGGCAGGGGCATACCGATGGGCACCGCGCCCAGGTAGGCCAGCATCTTGGTGATGGGGCGCGAGGGGCCGCGCACCTTCAGGCCGCGCAAGTCCGCCACGGTTTTGATGGGCTTGGTCTTGGAGTGGATGACACCCGGCCCATGCACATTCACAGCCAGCAGGCGGGTTTCCTTAAAGTCATCTGCGCCCACCGTGTGCAGGTAATCCCACAACGCCATCGATGTGGCTTCGGCGTTGTTCATCATGAAGGGCAGCTCAAACGCCTCCAGCCGCGGAAAGCGCCCGGCGGTGTAGCCCGGCAGCGTCCAGGCAATGTCTACCACGCCGTCTTTCACCTGGTCATACAACTGGGCGGCGGTGCCCCCCAATTGCATGGCCGGGTAGGCCTCAAATTTGATGCGCCCGCCGGACTCTTTGCTCACCTTGTCCATCCAAGGCTTGTGCATGCTGAGCCACACGTTGGATAGCGGCGCCATGAAGGTGTGGAACTTGAGCGTGATGCTTTGCTGCGCAAAGCCCACCAGGGCAGGTGCGCCCAGGGCCAGGGCGGCGCCGGATTGGAGGAGGGTACGTCTTTGCATGCGAAAGCTGTGGAGTGAATGCACCACTGTAATCGTATCCCCGAAACCCTAGTGGGCGGTGGCAGGATGTGCGCTACCGTTGCGTTTAGGGTTGGGGTTGGGCGCCCAATCCACCATGCCGTATGCGGCTAGCAGCTGTGCCAGCTCGCCGCTCTTTCGCAGCTTTACGATGCCACTGTCTATGGCTTGTCCAATTAATCTGGAGCGCTGTAAGTCGGTACGTGAGAGGCCCAGTGCCATTTTTTCGCTGGCTAGGCATCCTGCAGACTTGAAACCTTTTGCCAGCGTTCCACGGCTCTGGTTGTAATCAAACACATCGGTGGTGATGACTACGGTATCCGTACGCTTGAGCGCCAGAAACGTGAACAAACGGACAGCGTAGTCATGCTCTCCTACCATTTCATGCACCGATATGGACGACTTGTTGGCCTTCAGGTAGTCATCTAAAGCGCCTAGCCCCGAATCGGCGAGCAGCGCAATCCGCTTGCCCTTCAAATCCGAGTACTGCTGGTATTTCCAGGGCGATGCAGCATTGACGTAGAAGCAGTATTGCTGGTATCCCACCGCTTGTTCATGGTAATAAAATTTGGGGAAGCTGGGCACGGTGGGAGTCAGGACGCCATCGGCTTCACCGCGCTCCACCATCAGCATTGCCCGCGACCAGGGCACGTAGCGCAGGTTGAATGGAACGCCCTCTAATGCCAGGGCTTGTGACACGATATCCACCACGTAACCCTTATGCGGCTTGCTGTTTTCGCAGTGCTGCGGGCACCAGTCGTTGGCAACCAAACTCACCGGTTTAGTTTGCAACGCTGGCCACAGGCTTGGCTCTGCCGCAGCTGCAGCTCCAGCCCAAACCACCATCGTTGCGCAGCCCACAGGGCCCCATGGGGCATGCCGCGGTGTGATGGAGTGGGTGTTTGCCATGGGTTGCATCGCTATTGCTTCGTAGCCACTATAAGCCCGAAGGCCTAGCTGACCCATCGGACCACCCCTAACGCAATCCCCGGAAAGCAAATCACGGCCGCCATGCGTAGCGTGTCGCTGATCAAAAACGGCAGCACGCCACGGTAGCTCTCGGCAATGGGGGTGTCTTTGGCCATGCTGTTGACCACGTACACATTCAGCCCCACCGGCGGGGCCAGCATGCCAAAGCCCACCGTCATCAGCACCAGAATGCCAAACCAAATCGCCACGGACTCCTGGGGCATGCCAAAGTCCATACCGTTCACGATGGGGAAGAAGATAGGGATGGTCAGCAGCAGCATGCTTAGCTCGTCCATCACGGCGCCCAGCACCATATAAAACAGCAGCATCGCCACCACTACGGTAACCGGTGCCCAACCCCAGCCCTGCACCAGGCCGGCCAATTGGTTGGGTAGCTGGGTCAGCGCCAGCGCCGAGTTCATCAGGTCCGCGCCGATGAAGATCAGAAAGATCATGGCCGTGGCTTCGGCCGTGGCGTAAAAGGCCTGGGCCAGTTTGTCCCAGCTGAGTTCACGCTTGGCCAGGGCCGCCAGCAGGGTGCAGGCGGCCCCAATGGCTGCGCCCTCGGTGGGCGTAAACCAGCCGCCATAAATGCCGCCAAACACGATGCTGAACACGATGGCAATCGGCACGACCCCGGCCAGCAGCGCCCCCGTCATGCGCGGGCGGTTGGCGGCCACGGCCACCTGGGGCGCATGCTCAGGCCACCAGCGCACATAAATGGCAATGGCCGCCATATAGCTCAGCATGGCAATCACGCCCGGCACCACGGCGGCGGCAAAGAGTTTGGCAATATTTTGCTCGGCCAATATGGCGTAGATGACCAGCGGCACCGACGGCGGAATCAGAATCCCCAGCGTGCCACCCGCAGCCAGCGTGCCGGTGCTCAGGCGCCCGCTGTAGCCGTGGCGGCGCATTTCCGGCAGGGCCACCGAGGTGATGGTGGCGGCAGTAGCCACCGATGACCCGCAGATGGAACCAAAGGCTGCGCTGGCCAGCACCGAAGCCATGGCCAGCCCGCCCTTGAAGGGTGCCATCAGCACACTGGCAAAAGCGAACAGCGCTTTAGACAAGCCGCCCTGCGTGGCAAAGTGGCCCATCAAAATAAACAGGGGGATGACCGACAGGTCGTAGCTGGCAAAGCGCGCGAAGGCCTGGTCGTTTAAAAAGCTGAGCAAGGGCGCCCAGCCTGCTTGCGCCGCGTAGCCCACCGCACCGGCCACCCCCATGCTGATGGCAATGGGCGCGCGCAGCGCCATCAGCACCAGCATCAGGCCAAAAATAAGCAGGGCGCTCATGGGCGGGCCCCAGGCCACAGCGCCTGGTGCAGGCCCACCACGGCAGTGAGCGCCAGCGGCGGCACCATGCCCGCGTAGACCCACCAGTGCGGCACGCCCAGCAGCATGCTGGTTGAAAAGTTGGCATGGGCATTGAGCCCGCCCACCGTGCTGCGCCAGGCCAGGACTGCCATGCACAGTGCCAGCAGCAGCGCGCCACAGCGGTCCAGCCAGACCACGGTGCCTGCCGATGCCCGCGCAGTAAAAAAGTCCACCAGAATGTTGCCCCGGCGCAATTGGCACCAGGGCATGAACATGGCAATCGCCACCCCGCAGGTGACGCTGGTGAGTTCAAAGTCGCCCACCAGCGTACGGTCCAGCAAATTGCGGCCGATAACGCTGGCGCAGGTTATCAGCATGATGCCCACCATCAGCAGCCCACCGAGCAGCGCGCACAGGCGGGCCAGCCGGTCCAGAGCGCCCATCAACCCGCGTGTCGATAATGTCAAACCGGGCTACTCCACGCGCACGCTCAGCGTGCCCAAGCCGTCTATGCCGCCTACCAGCGTGTCGCCGCGCACCACCGCGCCCACACCGGCTGGCGTGCCGGTAAAGATCAAGTCGCCGGGCTGCAGGGTCCAGGCTTGCGAGAGCTGCTCGATCGTCTCCGCTATATTCCAGATCAATTGCGACACATGGCTGCGCTGGCGGTCTTGGCCGTTCACTTGCAGGTAGATGCCCGCGTTGGCCACATCGTCCGCCTGCGCTACGGGGGTGATGGGGCCGATAGGCGCAGAAGCGTCAAAGCCCTTGCCGATGCACCAGGGGCGGCCCTGCTTTTTCATGTCGTTTTGCAGGTCACGCCGGGTCATGTCCAGGCCCACCGCGTAGCCAAAGATGCCATCGGTGCCTATGGCCACCACCAGCTCAATCTCGTGGTGCAAATTGCTGGTCAGTGTGGGGTAGGGCATGGCCACGGTTTGGCCGGCCTCGGCGTGTAGCACCGCATCAGCGGGCTTCATGAAAAAGAAGGGCGGCTCGCGGCCGCTGTGGCCCATCTCTTTGGCGTGCTCTTCGTAATTGCGGCCCACGCAGTAGATGCGGTGCACCGGAAAACGCTGCGCGCTGCCGACGATGGCCACGCTGGCCTGGGCGGGTGGAGCAAAGAGGTAGTCCATGGTTTTCCGTCCGGTGTGTGCCGCCCGGTTTATGCCGACTTGGCGACCAGCTCAAAATGCTCCACTACCGGCGGCGCGGCAAAGAAAGGCCCGACGATACCGCGCCACTGCGTGAACAGCTCGCTTTGGCGAAAGCCCACGGTATGGTCTTCTAGCGAGTCCCAAAAAATCTGCAAGACATAGCGCTCGGGGCTCTCAATGCCGCGGTTGACCTTGTAGCCCTGAAAGCCTTTGGCCCTGGCGATGATGGTGCCGGCCGCCTGGGCAATGGCGGCCTCAAAGGCGGCGTTCTGGCCGGGCTGAATACGGATGTCGGCGAGTTCAAGAATCATGGAGTCTCCTGGTTGGGGTTGCCGCGTCAATGGTAGCCGCTTGGTTTATCCTGCGCGGCATGAAGCTTTACTCGTATTTTCGTTCCTCCGCCTCGTTTCGGGTGCGTATTGCGCTGGCGCTGAAAGGCCTGCCCTACGACTACGCCGCCATCAATCTGCTGGCGGGTGAGCAGCGCCAAAGCGACTACCAGGCACTGGCGCCGGACGCGCTGGTGCCGCTGCTGGAGGTCGACGGCCAGCGCCTGTCGCAAAGCCTGGCCATCCTGGAATACCTGGACGAAACCCACCCCACGCCAGCGCTATTGCCCGCAGACCCCTGGGGCCGCGCCCAGGTGCGGGCGCTGGCGCAGTCAATTGCCTGCGAGATTCATCCACTGAACAATCTGCGTGTGCTCAAGTATCTGGTGGGGCCGCTGCAGCAGGACGAGGCGGCTAAGCTGACCTGGTACCGCCACTGGGTGCGCCAGGGCCTGGAGTCTTTTGAGCGCCAACTGGTGGCGGTGGACGCCGCTCGTGCCCAGCGGGGCTTGCCCGCGTCCACGCTGTGTTACGGCGACATCCCCACACTGGCCGACTGCGTGCTGGTGCCGCAAATCTTTAACGGCAAACGCTTCGACACCGATTTAAGCGGCTTGCCCCGCACGATGGCGGCTTTTGAGACCTGCATGGCCTTGGCCGCCTTCCAGCAGGCTCAGCCCTCAGCTTGCCCGGACTTCGTCGACTGAGGATATGGCCTTGAACCCTAG
>JANYEE010000168.1 GCA_025363275.1 Burkholderiales bacterium
AGCCAAGTGCGGTATTGCGGTGGCAATTACACCGTCTACCAATGCACTGTCAACCTTCAGCGGGAGGTGTGGGCCGTGTTGCTCGGTAGCGGCTACGGGCAGCACGGCGATGGTCTGCGCGAGCGTGCCGGATTCTTGGGCCTGCGTGAAATCGCGGGTACTCCAGTCGGCCCAGAAGCGGGAAGAGTTTGGCGCAGGTGGGTTCATGCTTCTATCTTAGTGGGCTTGGCGTGGTGTAAGTCCTGGCGTTTTTCCT
Organism: Burkholderiales bacterium; assembly: GCA_025363275.1. Lineage (GTDB taxonomy): Bacteria > Pseudomonadota > Gammaproteobacteria > Burkholderiales > Burkholderiaceae_C > Allorhodoferax. The sequence continues at coordinate 257 of JANYEE010000168.1, forward strand.
GGCGCTTCACCAGCGCGCGGCGGCCACCGATTTGGGGCGCCTCGCGCGCGGGCAAAAAGCCTTGCAGCGATTGGGGGTTGGAGCGCGCGCCACTGGCTACGTAATCTGCGACCAGCACCGCGCGTACATCAGCTGGCGATAGGCCGCGTTGGGTGGTCAGGTAATCAAATAGCGCATCCACCAGATCTTCAGGCGACAGGCCACTGGTCTTGCCCTGGGTGATGGCACTGGTGTGCCACAGCCAGTGGGCGAAATCTCCAAAGGCGGCAAAGGGAGACGGAGGCGCTGCGCCGCCCCGCATTACCAAAGGCAGGGTGGCACCAAAGCGCCCAGAATTTGCCACCAAATCCCAATACCGTGCCAGGCGGATAAAGGCTTGCACCTCGTCCGCACCCACGGCGTCTGTGTGCTGCACGGTGTAGGGCGGCGCGGCGGCGTAGACCATGGCGTGCTCGGGCACGGCGCCAGGCAGGCTGCGATTCGCCAAAGGCGTGCCACGTAGGCGCTTGAGCACGCCCAGCTGAATTTCATGCGGGCCAATGGCGTAGAGCCGGTCAAAGCCCTGCGCAAAGCTCTGCCAGGACTCACCGGGCAGACCAAAAATCAAATCGGTGTGCAAATGGGCGTGGCTGTGGTCCAGCAGCCAACGCAAGTTAGCCTGGGTTTTGGCGTTGTCCTGCCTGCGGCTGATGCGCTGCTGCACGTCCACATCAAAGCTTTGAATACCGATCTCGAACTGCAGCACGCCAGGTGGGAATTTTGCGATAGCGTCTTTCAGCCGGTCCGGCAAATGGTCGGGCACCACCTCAAAGTGGATGAACAGCGGCGTTCCAAGGTCTGGGAGTTGGGGTGGCAGAGCGTTGTGCGCAGGTAAAGGGGGAGCCTGCGAAGCAGGCGGAGGACACGGAGCAGAACGCTCTGCCACCCCAGCTCCGGGCGCGAGGCGGTTCAAAAAAAACTGCAGGATGCGAATGGAGGCATCAATCTTGAGATTAAAGGTACGGTCGACAAACTTGAAGTTGCGTGCGCCACGAGCGTAGAGCGTGGCCAGCTCGGCCAAGAAGGCATCTTCATCAAATGCCCAAGCCGTCTTGTCCAACGCACTCAGGCAAAACTCGCACTTGAACGGGCAGCCGCGTGAAGCTTCCACATACAAGAGCCGGTGCGCCAAATCGGCGTCCGAAAACTCGGCATAAGGCAGTTCAATTTCTTCCAGCGGCGGTTGCTCTCCGGCAATCACCTTCATCAGCGGGCGCGGGCCGTGAATGAGCGCCCGGCACAGCTTGGGAAAACTCACATCGCCCCAGCCGGTAATGACGTGGTCTGCCAAAGCCACAATGGCTTGCCCCTCCAGCTCGTGGCTTACCTCTGGCCCGCCCAGCACCACACGCACATCGGGTCGCAGCGCTTTGAGTTGGCGCACGACTTCGGTGGTTTGGACTACGTTCCAGATGTACACGCCAAAGCCGACGATGGGGGCAGCGGACACTTGGTACGCGCTAGGAGTCAGGGTCGCAAGCAAATCCTCCACCACCTGCGCCACCGGCCGTGCCAACGTGTACTCCCGTAACACCGTAGTTGCCCGTAGGTCAGCGCCCCCATGCCGCGCCATATTCGCCAGCAGATAACGCAGGCCCAAGGAGGCATGGATATAGCGCGCGTTCAACGTAGCCAGCACGATGCGGGGGTGATCAGACATGGCCGTATTATCAAAGCATGTCCACCGTGCAGTCCCACAAGGGAACTTTTAGGTGTCTCTACTGCTCTATACTTGCAATGATTCCCCTCTCCAAGACCCAACCATCTGCTGTAAAACCAGCTCGCCGAAATACCCACTGGCTGCGCAATGCTCTGTTTTTGATAGCTGCTACGGCAATATCTACCTGGGCCACAGCCCAATTAAGCTTAAAAACCAATGCTGCGACCACTGCGGGTACTGCTGTGGTGCAGACCGAACAAGTGCGCGCCGAGCTGGTAGCCCATGCCCCGCAAGGCGCAGTACCCGGCCAGCCGTTATGGGTGGCTCTGAAAATCACGCACCAACCGCATTGGCACACCTACTGGAAGAACCCGGGCGACTCCGGCCTGCCCACGACGCTGGATTGGACACTGCCCGCAGGCGTTACCGCCGGTGAGACCGCATGGCCAGCGCCCAAAAGCATCGCGATTGGCACGCTGACCAACTACGGCTATGAGGGCACTGTGGTGCTACCGGTGCCCCTCACCATCAGCCCCGCATTTCAAGCCGGGCTCACCGGCGACATGGAAATAAAGCTCAACGCCAGCTGGCTAGTCTGCCGCCAGGAGTGCATCCCCCAAGACGGTAGCTTTGTACTGCATGTGCCAGTGCGCGGCTCGGTCGCCATCAACGGCGCGGATTTTGATGCCGCCCGCTCGGCGGCCCCAACCGCGCTGGCTGGCAGTTCCCAGTCTGAGGTGGCTGGCAATCTGGTCACGGTAACCGTGAGCGGCCTGCCTGCTGCATGGCAAGGCCAGGCGCTGCAGGCCTTCCCTGAGCTCGGCAATCTGTTTGAAACCAGCGGCACACCCAACCCCACCACGCTGGGCAGCAGCTTGGGCGCGGTCGGCGGCGCACAGGCGTGGCGCGGCGACACCTGGGTGGGCCGCTTTGCGGTGTCTGACCAGCGCACAGCCAACCCCTCCTTGTTGCCGGTGGTGCTGCGCTGGGGCGATCAGACGATCCGACTGGGCACCCAGGTCAGCGGCACTTGGCCGTCTCTGACTGCCACGGCCGGTGTGTCGCCCGCGCTGCAAACCGCACTCGACGCCAACCGATCTACCACCGTGGCCTCTGTTCCAGCGGGCGGCTGGGCGGCGCTGGGTGTGGCCTTAGCTGCCGCGCTGTTGGGCGGTTTGATTCTGAATTTAATGCCGTGCGTGCTGCCGGTGCTGGCCATCAAAGTACTGGCGATTGCCCAGCACGCTGACCAGACCCGACGCGAGCAGCGCCTGCAGGGCGTGGCTTACACCGTGGGTGTGATTGGCTCCTTTGTGGCGCTGGGCGCGTTGATGTTGGGCTTACGCGCCGGGGGCGAGCAACTGGGCTGGGGCTTTCATTTGCAGTCCCCCGCTGTCGTTGCCGGTCTGGCCGTGCTGTTCACGCTGCTGGCGCTTAATCTGGCGGGGCTGTTTGAGGTTGGCAATGTGCTGCCCCAGGGTCTGGCCAATTTGCAGGCCAAGCACCCGGCGGCTGATGCGTTTTTATCGGGCGTGCTGGCGGTGGCCATTGCGTCGCCCTGCAGCGCGCCGTTTATGGGCGCGTCTTTGGGCTACGCCATCACCTTGCCTGCACTGCAAGCGCTGGCCATTTTTGCGGCACTGGGTGTGGGCCTGGCGTTACCGTTTTTAGCCGCGGCCTGGGTGCCCGGCATCGCGCAGTGGCTGCCGCGCCCCGGCGCCTGGATGGACACACTGCGCCGCTTTATGGCCTTCCCGATGTTTGCCACGGTGGTCTGGCTGGTGTGGGTGCTGGGCCACCTGAGTGGCGTGAACGGCGCGGGCGCATTGCTGGCACTCTTGGTGGCGCTGGCTTT
>JANYEE010000172.1 GCA_025363275.1 Burkholderiales bacterium
TGTGTCATCTACCGCAATTGCTTGCGGGAGCCATCAGCGGCGTGCCGATGGCGGTGGGCTTGTGAAAAACAAAATGCGCAGCTGCTGCAAAGCAGGCTGCGCTTGTCGAACGCGGGACGGGGTGCATGAACACCCTGCCCCAGCGTGATCAGATACGGCGACGCTTTTGTGGGCGGCAACCGTTGTGCGGAACTGGCGTCACGTCGGCGATCGAATTGATCCGGATGCCGAGCGCAGCCAAGGCACGCACCGACGATTCGCGACCTGGGCCTGGACCCTTGATCTCGACGTCGAGGTTCTTGATACCTTGCTCCAGAGCTGCGCGCCCAGCCACTTCGGAAGCCACCTGAGCGGCAAACGGAGTGGATTTACGCGAGCCTTTGAAGCCTTGACCACCGGAAGAAGCCCATGACAAAGCGTTGCCCTGGCGATCGGTGATGGTAATGATGGTGTTGTTAAACGAAGCGTGCACGTGTGCAATACCGTCAGCAACATTCTTGCGGACCTTCTTGCGAACGCGTTGCGCTGCGTTATTGGCGGGAGCTTTTGCCATGATGGTTTATCCCTGTTATTTCTTCAAAGATGCAGCAGCCTTACGAGGGCCTTTGCGTGTACGTGCGTTGGTGCGAGTGCGCTGACCACGCATTGGCAAACCACGACGGTGACGGAAACCGCGGTAGCAACCGATGTCCATCAAACGCTTGATGTTCATCGTTGTTTCGCGGCGCAAATCGCCCTCGATTGTAAACTGGGCGATCTGATCACGGATTTTCTCCAGATCACCGTCGGTCAAATCCTTGACCTTTTTGGAATATGCAATGCCGCATGCCTCGCAAATTTTGCGAGCGCGTGTGCGACCAATACCAAAAATGGCAGTCAAGCCAATCTCGGAATGTTGTTGCGGCGGAATATTGATGCCAGCTATACGTGCCATTTTCGTCCTCTAAAACTCTTGCAATTAGCCTTGCCGCTGCTTGTGACGTGGATCTGTACAGATTACACGCACAACACCCTTACGACGGATGATCTTGCAGTTGCGGCAAATTTTTTTGACCGAAGCCGAAACTTTCATTTTTCTCTCCTAAAACACTTCGCTTCGTTCCGACTTCGATTCGCGCGGAACAGGCGCTATGAACTTAAACCCAGAACTCAAGATGCCTTGAAATTAGCCTTCTTCAGCAGAGATTCATACTGCTGCGACATCAAATAATTCTGCACCTGTGCCATGAAATCCATGGTCACAACCACAATGATCAACAACGATGTGCCGCCGAAGTAAAACGGCACGTTGTACTTCAAGATCAAAAATTCTGGCAACAAGCACACAAAAGTGATGTAGATAGCGCCGGCCAAGGTCAGCCTCAGCAGAATCTTGTCGATGTATTTGGCTGTGTGCTCGCCCGGACGAATACCAGGAATGAAAGCGCCGCTCTTCTTCAAATTATCTGCAGTCTCGCGGCTGTTGAATACCAATGCCGTGTAGAAAAAACAGAAAAATACAATAGCTGCTGCATACAACATCACGTATACAGGCTGCCCAGGAGCCAACGTACTCGCAATGTCCTTCAACCAGTGCATCGACTCCCCTGAACTAAACCAATTTGCAATAGTTGCTGGCATCAAAATAATCGAAGATGCAAAAATGGGAGGGATAACACCAGCCATATTTAACTTCAAGGGCAGGTGCGACGACTGCCCGCCATACACCTTGTTTCCAACCTGTCGGCGGGCATAATTTACGAGAATCTTTCGCTGGCCGCGCTCAACAAACACGACGAAATATGTAACACCGGCGACCAACACAACAACTAGTAGCGCTACGATGATACTCATAGCACCGGTCCGCACCAATTCCAGCAAACTACCGATGCCGTTGGGAAGACCAGCAGCGATACCACCGAATATCAAAATAGAAATGCCGTTACCTAAGCCACGCTCAGTAATTTGTTCACCCAACCACATTAGAAACATCGTTCCCGCCGTGAGAGTCACCACCGCTGTCAGACGAAAGCCAAAGCCAGGTGTAATCACCAAGCCTGCGGAGCTTTCCAGAGCCACAGCTATACCCAACGACTGAAACAACGCAAGGGCCAAAGTTCCGTAGCGGGTGTACTGAGTAATTTTGCGACGACCCGCTTCGCCTTCTTTTTTCAACTGCTCAAAAGCCGGCAATACGTACGTCAACAGCTGCATAATGATCGACGCCGAAATGTACGGCGTAATCCCCAATGCAAAAATTGTAAATCGGGACAGTGCACCACCCGAAAACATATTGAACAGGCTCAGGATACCGCCCTGCTGACCTTTGAAGAGTTGTTGCAACTGCCCGGGATCAACACCCGGCACAGGGATGTGTGCACCAATACGGTACACCACCAAGGCCAACAGCAAAAACACAAGCCGACGACGCAGGTCTCCGAACTTTCCTGTCTTTGCCATTTGAGCTGCGTTAGTTGCCACGTGTTCCTCTTCGCGAATCTGATTTAAGCGACGCTGCCGCCAGCGGCTTCGATCGCAGCCTTAGCACCAGCAGTAGCGCCAATACCATTGAGCTTCACTGCCTTGGTGATTGCGCCGGTGTTAATCACCTTCACAACTTTCGCCAATTGACCGACCAAACGTGCATGCTTCAATACCAACAGATCAACTTCAGCCAGGCCCAATACTTCCAAAGAAGTCAAAGTCACCTCGGCATTGAATTGCAACAGGTGTGATTTAAAACCACGCTTAGGCAAGCGGCGATGCATGGGCATCTGACCACCTTCAAAACCGACAGCGGGGCCACCACCGGAACGTGATTTTTGGCCCTTGTGTCCACGACCGGCTGTTTTACCCAGACCGGAGCCAATACCGCGACCTACGCGACGCTTGTAGTGCTTTGCACCATCCGCTGGTTTAATGCTATTGAGTTCCATCATTGACTCCTTAGAGCACCCGAACCAGGTAGGCGATCTTGTTAATCATGCCGCGCACTTCTGGTGTATCCACCAGTTCACTTGTGCTACGAATTTTGCGCAGACCCAGGCCACGCACAGTCGCGCGGTGGGATTCTTTACAACCAATCGGGCTACGCACCAATTGGATTTTTACGGTTTGTTGTGTTGTCATGGTGCAGTCCTCGATCAAACGAAGATCTCTTCAACGGTCTTGCCGCGCTTGGCTGCCACTTCGGAAGGTGTCGTCGACACTTTCAAGGCATCCAAGGTTGCACGAACCATGTTGTAGGGGTTGCTCGAACCGTGGCTTTTAGCCACGATATCGGTGATACCAACCACTTCAAAAACAGCGCGCATCGGTCCACCAGCAATAATGCCGGTTCCCTTAGGAGCAGGGGCCATCATCACATTGGCAGCGCCGTGGTGACCCATCACCTTGTGGTGAATGGAGCCGTTCTTCAACGACACCTTGATCATGTTGCGACGCGCTTCTTCCATTGCTTTCTGCACGGCAGCTGGCACTTCTTTTGACTTACCCTTGCCCATGCCGATGCGACCTTCGCCATCACCCACAACAGTCAACGCAGCGAAGCCGAGAATACGACCACCCTTGACTACTTTGGTGACGCGATTGATCGCAATCATCTTTTCGCGCAAGCCGTCCTCAGGACCCTCTGCCTTGCCTTGCATTTTCGCTTGTACTTTAGCCATCTTTATTTCCGATCTGCTTAGAACTGCAAGCCAGCTTCACGTGCCGCATCAGCCAACGCTTTAACGCGGCCATGGTACGCAAAACCCGCACGATCAAATGCCACTTTCTCGACACCGGCAGCTTTGGCTCGTTCAGCCACGCGCTTGCCAATGATCTGAGCTGCAGCAACGTTGCCGCCTTTGCCCGATCCACCCAAGGACTTGCGGACATCGACTTCGGCGGTGGAAGCTGTAGCCAACACCTTGCCACCATCGCCAGATATAACACTGGCGTAAATGTGCAAATTGGTGCGGTTCACCGTCAACCGTGCAACACCTTGATCGGCGATGCGGATACGGGTTTGACGGGCTCTGCGAAGACGCTGCTCTTTTTTGGTCAACATGTTGCAGCTCCTTATTTCTTCTTGGTTTCTTTGATCGTGATCTTTTCGTCCGCGTAGCGGATGCCTTTGCCCTTGTAGGGCTCTGGCGGACGAACAGCACGAACTTCAGCAGCGATCTGGCCCACACGCTGACGGTCCGCACCCTTGATCAGGATTTCGGTTGGAGTCGGCGTAGTAACCGTGATACCAGCGGGCATATCAAAGTTGACTGGGTGAGAGTAACCAACAGCCAGGTTCAGCTTGGCACCAGTGGCTTGGGCTTTGTAACCGACGCCCACCAGATTCAGCTTCTTCTCAAAGCCCTTGGTGACACCGACCACCATGTTGTTCACCAGCTGACGCATGGTGCCAGACATAGCATCGGCTTCGCGAGAATCGTTAGCCGCTTTGAAGTTCAACTTGCCAGCAGCGTTTTCCAACGTCACCAGAGAATTCAAAGTCAGCTGCAAGGTGCCGCCAGTACCTTTAACGCTGATGGTGGAGTCTTTTACAGAAACCTCCACACCTGCGGGTACGACGACGGGCAGTTTACCTACACGGGACATTTTTTATTTCTCCTCTATGTAGGGTTAAGCGACGTAACACAAGACTTCGCCACCGACACCGGTTGCGCGCGCTTTGCGGTCTGTCATCACGCCTTGAGGCGTTGTTACGATTGCGACACCCAGTCCATTTTGGACTTGCGGAATAGCATCACTGCCGCGGTAAACGCGCAGGCCGGGACGGCTCACACGTTCAATACGTTCGATCACAGGCTTACCTGCGTAATACTTCAATGCGATTTCCAATTCGGCTTTACCACCTTCGGTGGAGACCTTGAAACCGTCGATATAGCCTTCGTCTTTCAACACTTGGGCAATCGCAATTTTTACTTTCGAGGACGGCACAGAAACCGTGGTCTTGGCAACCATTTGCGCATTGCGAATGCGTGTCAACAGATCGGCGATGGGATCACTCATGCTCATATTTGTTCTCCTGTCGCTTACCAGCTGGCCTTGACGATGCCAGGAATTTCTCCGGCAAAAGCCATTTCACGAATTTTGGAGCGACCGAGCCCAAAATGCTGGAACGTGCCACGAGGGCGTCCAGTAATGGAGCAGCGGTTGCGCTGGCGGTGGGGGTTAGCGTTCTTGGGCAGCTTTTGCAGACCCAAGCGGGCCGCAGCGCGCTCGTCTTCAGTGCGCTTTACGTCCGCTGCGATTGCCTTGAATTCAGCGTACTTCTTGGCATACTTTACTGCCAATTTGTCGCGCTTGTTTTCGCGTTCGATTAATGCCATCTTAGCCACAGGTCACCTCAATTCTTGAACGGGAAACGGAAGCCAGCGAGCAGTGCCTTGCACTCTTCGTCGGTCTTGGCCGTTGTGGTGATACTGATATTGAGGCCGCGCAAGGCATCAACCTTGTCATATTCAATTTCAGGGAAAATGATTTGTTCTTTGACGCCGATGTTGTAATTACCGCGACCGTCAAAGGCACGACCAGAGATACCACGGAAGTCACGGACGCGGGGCAGAGCCACGGTCACAAAGCGATCCAGGAACTCGTACATCTGCACGCCACGCAAAGTGACCATGCAACCGATGGCTTGATTCTCACGGATCTTAAAACCCGCAATAGCTTTCTTGGACATGGTGACCACTGGCTTCTGGCCGGCAATCTTTGTCAGATCGCTTACAGCGTGATCCATGACCTTCTTATCAGCCACGGCTTCGCTCACACCCATATTCAGAGTGATCTTGGTCAGACGAGGGACCTGCATTGGTGAGGTGTAGCCAAATTTGACCATCAACTCAGGAGCCAATTTTTCGCGGAATTGTTGTTGCAGACGTGCCATGCTTATGCCACCTTGATTTCTTCGCCAGAAGACTTGTAAACGCGAACGCGCTTACCATCTGCTAGCAACTTGATGCCCACACGATCAGCCTTACCAGTAGCAGCATTAAAAATTGCTACATTGGATTGGTGAATTGGCATGGTCTTTTCAACGATGCCGCCGGTAGTGCCCTTCATGGGATTTGGCTTGGTGTGTTTTTTCACCAAGTTAATACCATCGACAACCACGTGAGAGTCGTCTTTGCGCAAGGAGATCACTCCGCGCTTACCTTTATCGCGACCTGCGATAACGATGACTTGGTCGCCTTTGCGAATCTTGTTCATGGCCAGTCCTTACAAAACTTCAGGGGCCAAGGACACGATCTTCATGAACTTCTCAGTACGCAATTCACGCGTCACGGGTCCAAAAATACGAGTGCCGATAGGCTCAAGTTTGGCGTTCAACAGCACAGCTGCATTGCCATCAAATTTCACCAAAGAACCGTCACTGCGGCGGATACCCTTGGCAGTGCGAACCACAACGGCGCTGTACACCTCGCCTTTTTTGACGCGTGAACGCGGAGCAGCTTCTTTGATGCTAACTTTAATAATGTCGCCAACACTTGCATAACGACGCTTGGAGCCGCCCAGCACCTTAATGCAGAGGACAGATTTCGCGCCAGTGTTGTCGGCCACTTCTAATCGAGATTCAGTCTGGATCATTTATATATTCCCAACTTGCACCAGGAGTAGCATCCACCAGCAGAACTGGCAACTACCAAACCGAGTCAGTCTTGGGCCCGCTGTACGCGACGTGAACCACTCACATCGCCTCCATTTGGGCAGAACCTTACGCCTTTTCAAGCGAAGCCCTCGATTATGCATGGGCGAAATGCGTTCGTCAACAGCTTTTATGTGGGCCAATACAAATATTGTGTTGTCAGGGCGAGAAATTCTTCCGTTTTTGGGTCTTGTCCCGTAATTTCCTTCAATAAACGTCCCACTTCAGGAGTCAAAGCAGCGGCCAGGCGAGCGTCCAGGAATAAAACACGGTGGCGCCGAGCCAACACGTCTTCCACGGTGCGGGCATATTCATACAAGGCAGCGTAACGCACCATAGATTCAGTGAGACCCGGTGCCAGCTCTCTATTGGCCCCGGGCAGTTCCAACACCCCAATACTTTCAGCGCCATAGGCGTGTAAGCCCTGGGCTTGACTCATGGACATGGACTGGTGATCGACATCGTAGCCACTGAGATGCAAGTGTTCAGTATGTGGAGCCTGCCCCGCGGGAATCAGCCCACTGTCGATGCAACGCTGCATGACGTCCTCTGCCATCGCACGATAGGTGGTCCATTTGCCGCCCGTAACTGTGACCAATCCACTGCGGCTGACCAGCACCGTGTGCTCGCGGCTCAAACGCTTGGTAGTTGCGCCGTCATCGTGTTGCGGCTTGACCAGAGGGCGCAGGCCCACCCAGATGCTGCGCACATCGGCCCGCGTGGGGGCTTTGCGCAGGTAGCGGCCCGCCTCTTTTAATATGAAGTCCACCTCGGCCTTGAACGGCAAGGGCTCTCGAGCCAAATCGTGACGGGGAGTGTCAGTAGTGCCCAAAATCACCTTGCCGAGCCAGGGTACGGCAAACAACACCCGCCCATCGGCGGTCTTGGGCACCATCAGCGCGGTGTCCGACCCCAAAAACTCGGCATCCACCACCAGATGAACGCCCTGGCTGGGTGCCACCATATCACGCACCGGCTTGCCGCCCGCCGACACGGTCACATCGCCATCCTTGTGGCGCAGGGCGTCTACCCAGACGCCTGTGGCGTTGATGACGCAGCGGGCTTGCACCGCAATGGTTTGGCCAGTCTCGGCATCTTGGCAGCGCAGGCCGGAGACCTTGCCACCGGTGTACAGCAGCTCTTCCACAGGGCAGTAGTTGACCAGCAGCGCCCCGGCCTGGGCAGCGGTCTTGGCCAGCGTAATGGCCAAGCGGGCATCGTCAAACTGGCCGTCCCAATACTTGACGCCCCCCTTAAGGCCTTGAGGATTAACGCCCGGCAAAGCCGCCAGGGCGCCGTCGCGGCCCAAAAACCGCGTCTTGCCCAGCCCCGCTTTGCCAGCCAACAGGTCATACAACACCAGCCCCAGGCCATAAAACGGGGTTTCCCACCATTTATAAGACGGCATCACAAAGGCCAGCGGCTGGGCCAGATGCGGCGCGTTGTTCAAAAGCGCGGTGCGCTCGTGCAGGGCCTCATAAACCAGACTGATATTGCCCTGGGCCAGGTAGCGCACGCCGCCGTGCAGCAGCTTGGTGGCGCGCGACGATGTGCCTTTGGCAAAGTCGTGCGACTCTAGCAAGACCACCTTGAGCCCCCGGCTGGCGGCATCCAATGCAACGCCCAGGCCGGTAGCACCGCCGCCCACAATGGCGATGTCGTACTGCATGCCATCGGCAAGGCGATTGATCAGCGCGTCGCGCTGGGTAGGCAACACCGTGCTCATGCCACCGCCCACGCCCGCGAGCGGTCTAGGGCCTGCTCCCAGCGGGCCAGCTTGTCGGCACGGGCCGCAATGCTCAACTCGGGCACAAAAGTTTTGTCCATGGCCCAGTGTGACGTCAACGCATCGGCACCGGACCAAAAACCGGTAGCCAGCCCCGCCAGATACGCCGCACCGAGCGCGGTGGTCTCCGTCACTTGCGGGCGTACCACGGGCACGCCCAAGAAGTCCGCCTGCATTTGCATCAGCAGGTCATTGCGCGAGGCACCACCGTCTACCCGCAACTCTTTCAGCGCGATACCCGAGTCCCGTGCCATCGCCGCAAACACATTGGCCGACTGCAGCGCAATCGCCTCCAGCGCCGCGCGGGCAATGTGGGCACGCGTGGTGCCGCGGGTCATACCGATTAGCGCACCGCGGGCAAAGCCATCCCAGTGCGGCGCGCCCAGGCCGGTAAAGGCGGGCACCAAGTACACGTCCTGCACATCGGGCACGCTGCGGGCCAAGGGCTCAATCGCATCGGTGGAGGCAATGATTTGCAGGCCATCGCGCAACCACTGGATGGTGGCGCCCCCCATAAAGACCGAGCCCTCCAACGCGTAGCAGGCCGACCCATCGGGCCCCACCCACGCCACCGTGGTCAGCAAGCGCGAGGCGCTGGGTACCGCCGCCGTGCCGGTGTTCATCAACATGAAGCAGCCCGTACCGTAAGTGTTCTTGGCCATACCGGGCTGAAAACAGGCTTGGCCAAAGGTGGCGGCCTGCTGGTCGCCCGCCATACCCGCAATGGCAATGGGCGCACCGAAAACTGCAACATCCGTCTCGCCCAGCACGCTGCTGGATGGCACCACCGTGGGCAGAAGGCCAGGCGGAATACGAAACAACGCCAACAGCGCATCGTCCCACTGCAAGGTATGGATGTTGAACAGCAGTGTGCGCGAGGCGTTACTAGCGTCTGTGACATGCAGGCGACCGCCGGTCAGGTTCCAGACCAGCCAACTGTCGATGGTGCCAAAAGCCAACTCGCCGCGCTCTGCGCGCTGGCGGGCACCGGGCACGTGGTCCAGCAACCACTCCAGTTTGGTGGCCGAAAAATAGGCGTCCAGCATCAAGCCGGTTTTGCGCTGCACCAGCGCGCCCTTTCCGTGGTCGCGCAGGGCGTCGCAACGGGCGGCGGTGCGGCGGTCTTGCCAGACGATGGCATTGGCAACCGGCTGGCCAGTGGCTCTATCCCACAACACCGTAGTTTCGCGCTGGTTGGTGATGCCGATGCCGGCAATATCGGCCGGGGTGGCACCCAGTTTGCGCAGGGCCTGGCGGGCCACGGCCAGCTGCGTGGACCAGATCGCCGTGGCGTCGTGTTCGACCCAACCGGGCTGGGGGAAGATTTGGGGAAACTCCTGCTGCGCCGTGCTGACCATGCGCCCAGCGCGGTCGAACACAATGGCGCGTGAGCTGGTGGTGCCCTGATCCAGGGCCAGGATGTATTGCATGGATCTATCTTCTTGATACTGTTGGCACTGCGACAATGTCAGCCAGTCACACGCAACCAGGAGACTTGGGATGGTCGAGCATATTGCATTTATGGGTGGTGGCAACATGGCCAACGCGATTATCAGCGGCTTGCTACAGAGTGGTTTTCACAAGGATCGCCTGGACGTGGTGGAGCCGTTTATGGATGCCCGTGCCCGTTTACAAACCCAGTTCGGCATCACGGCGCAGCCTGCCGCCGCAGCGTTTCTAGAGCGCGCCAGCATCGTCATCTGGGCCGTGAAGCCGCAAACTTTCAAAGAGGCAGCGGGACAAGTGCAAGCCTTCACGCGCAATGCCCTGCACATCAGCGTGGCGGCGGGTATTCGAAGTGACAGCATCGCACGCTGGCTGGGCGTGCAGCGCGTTATTCGCACCATGCCCAACACCCCGGCGCTAATTGGCAAAGGCATCACCGCGATGGTGGCCAGTCCCGCCGCGACCGAGGCCGACCGCCAGCACGCTGAGCGCATTATTGGCACCACAGGCGAATTCCTGTGGCTTGAGCGCGAGGAACAACTCGACGCCGTGACGGCGCTGTCGGGCTCGGGCCCAGCGTATGCGTTTTATTTCATGGAAGCCATGGCCGCCGCCGGAGCCGAAATGGGCCTGCCGCGTGAGCAGGCCTTGCGCCTGGCCGTGGCCACCTTCATTGGCGCGGGCGAACTGGCCCGCGCATCCGACGAGCCGCCCGAAGTGCTGCGCCAGCGCGTCACCAGCAAAGGCGGTACCACGTATGCTGCAATCACCAGCATGGACGCCAGCGGCGTGAAAGCGCGCTTTGCCGAGGCCCTGTTTGCCGCGCACAAGCGGGCGGGCGAGCTGGGCGATGAGTTTGGCAAGGGTTGAGGCGGTTTGGGGTAAATTTAGAACCAAATTCGGCTGGGGCCCAGGTAAAACCTGCCTGAGCAGCTATAGTTTTGATAGTAAATAGAAGGATTTCAACATGTCCAGTTATGTCGAAGAAGTGCTGGTGGCGGACGAGAAGATCGTACATCTGGGACACATTAGCCTGTGGTCGATGTGGCACCTGATTGCGCTGGGCATCATCACTTTGCCCATCGTCATCGGTCTGTTCTTTTTGGGGCAGGCCTATGTTCGGTACAAGACCACGGAATTGGCCATCACCAGCAAGCGCGTGATTGTTAAAACCGGTTTTATCAGCCGCAGCACGATGGAGATCAACCTGAACAAGGTGGAGAGCCTGCAGGTAGACCAGGCGGTAATGGGGCGCATGTTCAACTTCGGCACCCTGACCATCAGCGGCACAGGCACCACGCACGCGCCCCTGGCTGGCATCGCCAACCCCATCGAGTTTCGCAAGACGTTTATTGGGGCGCAGGACCGGGCGCGGGCGGGCGCTTGAGAGAATGCGGGCAGCTCAAAATACTCGATTTTTCAGTCATTTCGGGCTGTGGCCTAGGTGTTTAATGCCTCTCTAGCTATTAATTCTATAGCGTAGTTGGCAGCACAGTTGATGTGGAAACGTGGTGTACCTCGATAGTGGCGTGCACGATTTCCGCATGGATAGACAGGCTTTGGCGCACATGCTGGGGCGTGACGCTAGGGTCTTGGGTGACCACACTCAGGGCACATGAAACTACCTTTTTGCCGACACGCCATACGTGCAGATCGGTCAGGCATGTAGCAGCTGCGGGGTAGTCGGTGGCGATGACCTCGCGAATCTCTTCGACCACTGGGTGGTCCATTTCGCGGTCCAGCAGCACCTTGCCGGTTTGAATGATCAGGCCTTTGGCCCACACCCAGCCGCCCGCCAGCAGGCCCAACACGACCACGATGATGGCCTCGCGGTAGTGAATAGGCAGGGGCGACTACAGCCGCCCTACCGAACCCACCACCGTGCGTGTGGCCACCCCCAGCAAAAAGATGGCGCTGGCAAAGGCGCTTAGACCGATAGCCACCGCATGCGAGCTCATATGCCAGGCATCGGCCAGCAGAGCCATGGAGTTAGACCACCACCCGCGTGCTGCGCTCGGCCAGCGGGTTGGTGGTATCAAACACATGGCTGTGAAACCACCCGGAAACATTCACTTGGTACGCCGTGGTGCCCCTACTTAGAAACCAAACTTGGCGCCTGCGCCGAGCACTGTAGCCATACCCAATAGCGCAAATACCGCCGCAGCAATGGAGTGCACCAGCCTCATCGGGATCTTATTGGCCATCTTGTCGCCCACAAAAACCGCCGGCACATCAGCAATCAACATGCCCAGCGTGGTGCCCGTAACCACCAGCCACGGGTTGGCGTAGTGCGCCGCCAAAGCGATAGTGGCGATTTGCGTCTTGTCACCCATCTCGGCCAAAAAGAAGGTCACGAAGGTGGCCCCGAACACACCCAGCTTGGACGCGAACTGGGTCTCTTCGTCTTCGATCTTGTCGGGAATCAGCGTCCACGCGGCCATCGCAATGAAGGACGCGCCCAGCACCCAGCGCAATACCTCAGGGCTGATGGCCGACGTGATCCAGGCGCCAACCGCACCCGCCAAACCGTGGTTGATCAGGGTGGCGGCCAGAATGCCGGCCATGATGGGGAGGGGTTTTTTAAACCGCGCGGCCAGAATGAAGGCCAGCAGTTGGGTTTTGTCGCCGATTTCTGCCAGGGCAACCACACCGGTCGAGACGAGAAGTGCTTCCATACGAGTTCCTCAAGCCGGTACCAAGACGAATGACCACGTCGCTACCCCGGCCTGACGGTGTGCGATGTGGTCAAAGGTCTTGCCAAGCATTGCTGCCGTTTACGCCATGGCCGCAGGGCCAAGTATGTTGACGTAAACCTCTATAAGAAGAGCGGCTACTCCCCAGTGACATCGAAATCATAACCCATGCGCGCTTACGCCCTTTCTGTGCATAAAAGCACGCTTATGGCGGATACCGCACCTTAAAACACCTGAAACATCTTCAAATCACCCATTTGGGGGATGGACACCTCCGGTCTGCCACGGTAACTTCGAGCATCGGGTGGCAATTCCCACCCTTCGCACGTACCAGGCACATCCCATGTTCAAATTTTCCAAGCGCGCAGCGTCCACTTCCCAATCCGATTTTGAGCACGGCATGATGCACAGCGCCGCCAACTCCAGCCAAGCGGCAAGCGATATTCAGCGCGAACTCGTACGCGTCGCCTTCAAGGACACCTTGCGCGCCACAGGGGTGCCTGCCGCGTGGCTGGATTGCGATGTGCACTACCTCCAGTCCAAGCACGGCGAGCGTGTGCAAATCCAACTGATTGTTAAAAAGTGGAGCGGCCTCTTGCTGGCACACACTCTGACTTTTCAACGCGAACTGGCGCAGTGCCTGGATCGGTATGAGGCCCATGTGGACCACTCCAACCATGAGTGGGTCTGGAAATTTGCCGCAGACTGCGAAACTCCCTTTGCCGCCATGCCTGAACCGCAGGAGTGGACGAAGAAATTAAAAACGGCCCAAGCCAAGCCTGCGGATGCGCCGATGCCCGCAAGCCACGCTCCAAAAATGTCCAGCGCACCCTCCAGCTTGTCTCAGCCCCGGGAAAAAGCCTTTGAATTGCGCGATATCTTTTCCGATCTGACGGTGGAACAGCTGAAGTCCAAATAGCGGCTCTCAGGCCTTCCAGAAAGCCGGGGAGCCATAGCGCTCCTTCAGAAAATCAATCCACAGCCGCACCCGCAGCGGTAAGTGTTTGCGCTGCGGAAACACGGCGTAGATCCCATTGGGAGGTGCGGCAAAGTCTTCTAGCACTGCGACCAGTTGTCCCGCTGTAATTTCGGACTCGACCTCCCAGGTGCTGCGCCAAGCGATGCCGTAGCCCGCCAGGCACCAATCGTGCAGCACTTGCCCATCGGAGCAGTCCAGCGGGCCTGCGGGCTTCAGGTAAGCCACCTCACCGTCATTGGGTTTGAATGCCCAGCCCCTGGTTTGTGACGCGTCGCTGGACAGCGTCAGGCAGTGAAAGCGCGTCAAATCGGCGGGCGTTTGCGGCGTGCCGTGGCGCTTGAGGTAGGCGGGTGTGGCCACGCACAAGCGGCGGTTGTCAGCCATGCGTACGCTCACCAATGACGAGTCTGGCATGTCGCCCACGCGCACCGCGCAGTCAAAGCCTTCGCCCGCAATGTCGACCACGCGGTCGCTCAGGTTCAGCGAGACGGTGACATCGGGGTGCAACTCGCGAAATTTGGGTACCAGCGGAGCCACATGCCGCCGTCCGAATCCGGCCGGCGCGGTGATGCGCAAGTGGCCACTGGCCTTGATGCCCCCAGCGCTCACGCTGGCCTCGGCATTGGCCAAATCGGAGAGTAGGCGCTGACAATCTTCCAGAAACGCACTACCCTCGTGCGTGAGCGTGATGCGCCGAGTGGTGCGCAGCAGCAGCTTGACGCCCAGGCGCTCCTCCAGTCCGTCCAGGCGGCGCCCCATGATGGCGGGGGCCACACCCTCGGCGTTGGCCGCCGCCGTCAGGCTGCCGCGGGTGGCCACCGACACAAAAGATTCGAGTTGTTTGAGTTGGTCCATGCGGTACCTATTGGCAGGTCAATTTGGGATCATTGGGGGCAAATTTAGTGCAAAAACAGCCTGAGGCCCAGGTAAAACCTGCCTGAGCAGCTATTCTTTTCATAGCACTACGCCCTCGGCATGCAGAGCTGCTACATCGCTCGCGCTGTAGCCCAGGCTTTGCAGCAGCGCGTCGGTGTGCTCGCCCAAGCGGGGTGGGTCTAACCGCAGGCCCAGGCGCGCGCCGTCCAGCGTCAGCGGCAGCAGGGGCACCTGGGTCTGTCGGCCATCGGGCAGCTTCATGGGCGCCAGGCCGCCGGTTTGCTGCAGGTGCGGGTCGTCAAACAGGTGCTGCGGATCGGTGATGGGGGCAAAGGGCAGGCCCACCTGCTCAAAACGCTCGCTCAATTCCGCCCGGCTGAACTGGGCCAGGCGCTGGCGCAGCTCAGGGATCAGCCAAACGCGCGCCAGCACGCGGTCGTTGTTGGTGGTGACGCGCGGGTCGACAAACAAGTCGGCATAGCCAAAGGCTTCGCAAAAGGTTTTCCACTGCCCATCACCCACCACGGCCAGAAAGATCTGCGCGTTGTCCTGGACGCTGAACACGTCGTAAATACCCCAAGGCGAGATACGCTCGGGCATGGGTGCGGCGGCCTTGCCGGTCACGGCGAACTGCATCATGTGCTGGGCGACGAGGAAGATGTTGTTCTCGAACAGCGCGCTTTGTACCTCTTGGCCCTTGCCCGTTTGCTGGCGCTGCATCAGCGCGGCCATGGCACCGATGGCACCAAACATGCCGCCCATGATGTCGTTCACGCTGCTCCCTGCACGCAGCGGGTCACCAGGGCGCCCCGTCATATAGGCCAAGCCGCCCATCATCTGCACCACCTCGTCCAGCGCGGTGCGGTGGTCGTAAGGGCCGGGCAAAAAACCTTTGTGGCTCACATAGATCAGGCGCGGGTCCAGTTTGCTTAAAGACGCGTAGTCCAGCCCCAACTTCTGCATGGTATCCAGCTTGAAGTTCTCGCTGACGATGTCGGCGGTGGTGATCAGCTTGAGCACGATCTCGCGGCCCCTGGGGCTTTTGAGGTCCACCGCCATGCTTTTTTTGTTGCGGTTGAACAGCGGGTAAAAGCCTGCGCCACTCCCCAGCAGCTTGCGCGTGCTGTCACCCGCCAAGGGCTCGACCTTGATAACCTCGGCGCCCAGGTCCCCCAGCGCCATGCCGCAGGTGGGGCCCATCACCATGTGGGTGAATTCGACGACGCGAATACCGTCAAGCGGCAGAGTTTTAGGGGGGGCAGAGGGCATTCACTACATCCTGATTTGTCACAAATACATTGTGATTTCAGCATATCGTAATCTGCAAAGGATGTAATGAGCGCCTGGCGAGCCGTACACCACCGATGTACGGCTGTCAGAACCCCACGGCGTATGGCAGTTCAGCGCGCCAGCGCAGGCAGCTCCTCGGACGTGAAGACATCGCTGAATTTGCCACTGCGCAGCAATGCGTCGATCTCTGCCATAGTCTTCTCGAAGTCCTCTTCAAATGCACGCAGGTAATGCTGCAAGAGGTAAAAATTGCGCGCTACCACAGCGTCGAGCATATGAACCTGGGCAGGGCCAAATTCGGGCAGTCCAATTACCCGCCCAACCACGACACTCTCCATAGTGAGGGCAGCCGCTCCGCCATTGATCTGCATAAGACGCCGCAGCGCAATCGCGCGCGCGAGCAAGAGTAAATCAGATGGGTCCTTGATCAGAATGGTGTTGAATTCGGTGTCGGTCGTGTTGCGATTGAGTTCGTACAACACGGCCTTCCAATCGGATCGATCGGGTTTGCAATTGACTAGGCGTGTGCGCGGCTCGGGCTCTTCCATCACGTTGCCAGCACGCAGAATTTTGCGATGCGACACAAAAGTGATCGCCAGGCATTTGTCGGGGTACATACGAAAGAAGCTGGCAGCAGTGGTGCCATCACCCAGCTTGGCAAGCACGCTGTCCAGCCGCGACGTCACCAGCTCTCCTTGCTCACGCTCGTTAAACAGCAGCATTTGACTCGGCAAAATCGGCGCAGCCTGGTAGCGCCTGCGCAGTACTTCACCCAGTACTCCCGCCATTAGGTCCTGCTCAGAGGGTATGCGTTTATCCAATATCAGCGCCAGCGGAGGTTGCTCAACCCGCTTCGGATCGCCATTGGCAATGCGCTTGACCAGCGCCCGGTACAGCTGCAAGCGGTTATTTTCACTGATGTAGGCCGTGTTGGGAATATCTTCGGCGCGCAAGCGCACGTTGCTGCGGAATAAGTCCGTGTCAACTTTAAAGTCAAAAGACGGAGCGTCTTTGGGCAATGCGTAGTGCGCGCCAGCGCCCGATTGATCGATGATGTAGGGGGTCAGCACGATGATCACCTCTTGCTTGGCACCCGTGGCACGTTTAGCCCGAAACAGCGAACCCAAAAAGGGCAAATCACCAAGCAAAGGCGTCTTGTCTACGGTCTCGTCGGTATTCTTGCTAATCAAGCCGCCAATAATGAGTGGCGTGCTGTTGGGAATGCGCGCATAGGTTTGCACCCGGCGCGTAGACACCGCAGGCGCGGCGGCCAGCACTACGGCACCGGGGCTACGAATCTGTACACCCAGGTTGGCCACGGTGGCGGACACGGCCGCGTCAATCTGCATGCTCACTTCCTTGCCCTCGTTGTCGATGCGCGGGCGCACATTCAACTG
The DNA here is from genome assembly GCA_025363275.1 of Burkholderiales bacterium. Taxonomy (GTDB): domain Bacteria; phylum Pseudomonadota; class Gammaproteobacteria; order Burkholderiales; family Burkholderiaceae_C; genus Allorhodoferax. The sequence goes on from JANYEE010000172.1 coordinate 17,093, forward strand.
GATGCCAGTGGGCAAGTAAAAGAAGCTGTAAGAGACGCGCGAATCGGTCGCCGACGAGGTGTCCCGGCTGGTGGCAATCGGAATATCAGTGCCCACGCGAATGGTGGCTTGGCGATTGTCTAGCGTCAGCACGCTGGGACGGGCCAAAACCTCGGCTTTGCCGTCACGCGCCAAAGCTTCGAGCTTGATGTAAAAGTTCTTGATGAATTCGGGGCTACTGGTGTTGCGTGCCAGAGCAAACGTGTTGACGCTGGAGCCGGGGGTCAGCGAGCCCAGGGTCAATGCATTGAATCCTTCCTGGTAATTCCATTGCAAGCCCAGTTCTTCCAGCCCGCTGGACGTGATCTCCAGCACCATGGCCTCGATGACAATTTGGCGTGCAGGGGTATCAATGACTTCGGTGATGATTTTGCGAATACGGCCTAACTGCTCGGGCCGGTCCGGGTTGAACATGACCATCAACTGCGAGGTGGGTGAGGACAGCGTCTCGGTGGCGAGCTTGTTCGTCGCGCCCAGCATGGTAGTAAAACCGTTGGGGCCCGTCGACGTACCCGATGAATAGCTGTCACCAGCACCCACTAGCCCCACATCCTGTGGGTTGGGCGCAGGCGTGCGAATCACCAGTGGTAATTCACTGTTTTTGATGCGGCCTGCAACGGTTGGACGTTGCGCCGATCCAGCATCGCTTGGCATGCCTTGCATCCCCTGGGCACCTTGGAAACCCTGACCGCCCTGACCACCTTGGTATCCCTGAAACCCCTGAAACCCCTGAGCTCCCTGAGCTCCCTGCGGCCCCTGAAATCCATTACCCGACCATGGGCTGGATTGCCCGCTCTGCGCCGCACGCTGGGCCATATCGGCACCACCAACGTTGATACCCATTGATTTCAGAATGGAAACAGCACTCTCACTGTCGACGTAGGCAAGTTTGACCACTTCGACTTTAAGTTCAGAAATCGCGATATCAGCCTCGTTGGTTTCCCGAGAAGCGAGGATGGACGTGATGGCTTCGTCGAGCTGGCTGGTATCTGGGTTCACGCCTACGCCAGCGGGTGTCACGGAGATTCCGAAGGACCACAGTTGCGGCAATTGCCCTACTTGGCGCAGGTAGCCAAATCGTTGAAGGTGTGTGGTGTTGGCCCCATCGGTACGCGCCAGCACCGTGCCCACCGGCACAACTTTAGTGGGAACCGGCAACTTGCGAATCTGGTCCGGAGTCGCCGGGCCATAGCCTTTTTCCACCTCGAATCGCGTGACCAGGCCGCCAATCACTTCCTCGATGGAACGGTTGTCGATGCGGGGCAGGTTAATCAATCGCGCACGGCCTGGCCCAGCCTGCGCGACTGGCAAAGCGGGCGTTTGGACATTCGTACCGAATGGCTGAACTCGCGGGTTGTACCCAGGCTGGTTGTAGGCAGGCTGGTTGTACGCCGGTTGATTTTGCACGGGCTGGCTTGGTGGCGTCGACGGGTTGGCCGCTCCAAACGGTACCCAGCCGTTGACACCCTGAGCCCCAACAGTCAGCCATACCGCTGCCAGAAGGAGGCCAAAGACAACGCTCGACGAACCAGACAGCCGACTCAATTGACGCGCCTGAACGAGAACGGGCTGCCCTTGCGAATCAGCTTGGAGCCATCCTTCAAGGTATCGATGCGGGGACCGCCAGTGATCTCGTATTGGGGCATTACCCGGTCTTTCATTTTCCAGGGCCACGGGTATCCGGCGTATTGGCCTGCGAGGTTGATTTCTGAATCAAACCAGGATTGCAGCACCGTCAAATCTTGCTCGGTGGGCACCGTGTAGTTGGCGGCCTGAAATGCTGCGAAGTTAATCGCCTCATCGCGCATAGTGACTAGCGCTTCCCTGGCAGCACCTTTGGCTGCGGCAGCGGCCAGCGCTGAACGTGTTACGCCCGCCGCGGTACCTGCGGCCACCTTGGTGCTGACAACCTGAAAGGCACCAGCACCTCCAGTCACGGCGCTGGCGACCACATAAATTCCGGCGGCTACCAAGTCTTGGTCACCTTGGCTCGCGCCGCCAGCTTTCATGAATTCAACTGCCGTGGTGGCTGCACCAGCGGTGGCCGCGGCTGCGGCCCCGAGGGCGATCACACCGGCTGCAGATCCACCCGAAGCTGCAGTCGCGATAACCCCGAGTGTGGTGAGCGCAACTGGCGCCACACAATCGGTAAACACCTGCTCTTGGGTGAGGTCCTTGCCGTCTCCCGACCAGGCAGCAGAGAGGCTAAACCACACTGCCCCCGTGTTACGTGTCATCGTCGTGTTCGGAGAAACTACGCCGTGGTAGAGGCAACCCACTTGGTTGACCTTGACCATCACCGGCCAATCCGTCTTATTGACGAACTGGAATCCCGGAGAGACTCCGGGTGGTGTCGGGCGCGGGAGCTTCTTGCGCTGCCCCGTGTACTCCGCATCACCCGTCAGAAAGTCTGCGACCTTTTTGCCACCAGCGCTCACCGTGCCGGCCACCCAATCGATGACCAAAGGGTTACCCAGTTCACTGCCTGACAAGGTCAGCGAATGGACGGTTCGACCTGTCTCAGTCAACAGCCGCCCGACGGGCGCTTCGCCAGCGACACCTGAATATTTCCGGGCGGCGGCATCTAGTTTCAACTCCTCCCACCGTAGCGTACTACCGCCCACTTCCTCCCGCAGCGTCCAGCCGACCTGCTGGTTATTGGCCATACGACCCAATGCCGCACCAATGTTGACGCCCGAAAACACCGACGCATTGGTCAAGGCGTAGGCTTCCGCCCAAGAGTTGGACGGCGCGGCGCTCCTGGCAAGCGTTCTCAGACCATTCGCGTCTTGCGTGGCGGGCTGTCGATCTAGCGCGCCCAACAACTCCCACACCCGGTTGCGCCAAAAATCAACTTTCAAAAACTGGACGTTCCACTTGGCGTCGCCCGGCCGTGGCCCGACCACGGTGTACAGCTCCAGCCAGCCATCCCCCGAACTGGCGACCTTGTAATTGCCAAAATTGCCATCCTTTTCCTTCACTAACACAGGAGGCTGGTTGTTACCCTTCCAGAACGAGCGCGTCTGCGCCGGGTTCAGCGGCTTCATTGTCAATGCCAACGCCGTGTCGGGTTCGGCCATCGCTGCACGCGCGATGTAGTTGGACCGTGAACCGTTCACCATTCCATCGTTTATTCCAAAAGCGATGACCTCTGCAGCCACCCTACCCCTCGGTGGACCAACATTCCCCTCACCGCTATACAAGATGATCTGGTTGTCATTGCGCTCGACTTCTGCATAGGCGCGGACGCCCCAGTTTGAGCTTTCTAACCATATGCCGCCCTCGGTCTTTTTGTAAAGCCTGTGGTTGCCGTTATTCATAGGCCACAGCAAAGAATTGATTTTGTAAACGCCCATGGCGCTGATCGCGTCAATGCGGGATTGGCAAAGTGCGTTGATTCTGGAGCAGTCTTCACCCGACTTCGACACGTCTGCCGGGCGGTCTGGCTCAGTGGCCAGACGCGGCTCGTTGGCATTTTTAGCTAGCAGCTTGCTAGCGCTGCGGTCCACCACCAGCACTTCATAGTTAGTTGCAAGCCGCAGTTGGCCGCCATAAGGATATGAACAACCCGCCGGAGTCAAAGTGCCCACCCGCACCCAGGTCTCGCCGTCCACATGTTGCGCGCGGCAAGCGTTTAGAACCGGCCCCGACTCCGCCGCATTCAACGCGCCGCTAGGCGTCGCTCCGTTCTCGCCCGTGACCCACTGCACCGCATACGGGTTTTGATTCGTGACCTTCGGGTCGGCGATCATGACCTCGTAGGCGGCCAGCTCTTGCTCTTTGTTATTCAGGAAGACGTAACACCGGAATTCGCCAAATGACCAGCCGCCGCCATGGGTGAAGAATGGTGCAGCGTTGCCAATGGCCGATACGCCATTGATCTCCCCCCGGCAAACCGGCAGCAACTCATAAAAAGGATTGCCTGCGGAGTCGTTTCTTCCGCCAAATCGTTGCCGACCGCCCTTCAGTGCAGCCGCGGGTGGTGTCTGCCCAGGTGCGACCGGATCCCATCGAACCGCAGGGGCTGGCAGTTTTTGTAGTTCGGCTGCTGACCAGATGCGGTAGGCGTTGGTGTCGCCGGCCGCTTTGATCGTGAAATCGCTGTAGCCCGTTCCTGAGGAGCTGTAGGACACTAAAGAAGGAACTTTTTGGTTAGGGGCTGCGGGCTGGAAACCCGCGCTAATGGACGTCACCAGGCACAGACCCCGCTTCAGGAAAACATGCCCCCCTGGGGGAAGATTAAAACCGTCGGCCCTGCAGGCCGCGTATCTCACTTCGCCCCGCACACCGAATGCGGTGTCGTTGGCGATTCGCAAATTGCCAGCGGTTGGCGCTGGCGCCGCTGGTGGCGCCGTCGGATCTGGGAGCGCCGATACACGCAAAGCGTAGCCTTTGAAATTATCCCCCGACTGCACGACTTCAAAATCGCTCAGTTTGGAGCCTGCATCGCTGTAGCTGGTTGCATCGACATTTGCCCTGGAATCGAATGACGAAAATCCCCGCGCGGTTATCGTTTTGATCAAACATACGCCTCTGTTGGTAACTGAGGTGGTCTGGCCAGCGGAAACAGAGAAGCTGACCTTGGGGCAAGTCGTGTATTCGACGTTCCCAGCGATGGCAAAAGCGGCCCTGTTGACAATTCGAAGGTCATAGCACTTGGTCGCGGGTGCCTGACTTGCCACTTGCGCTGTGGCTGCAACGCGGTAGGAAGTTTCAGTCCCCGTGACTTCAAATTCAGTGGCGGTTGAGCCTGCACAACCTGCAACATTGAATGCCGTTGCTTGCGTAAATGGCGAAGCCGCACTCTTTTGCAACTGCACCGACGCCCTCACGGCGCTGACGGGACAGGACCCGCGTTGGTCGTTTGACCAGGTTTGCCCCGGGTCAATCGTAAAAGAGTCTTCTGGGCAAGCTTGCGCCGCATATCCCACGGTTCCAATCACAAAACCGGTAGTTTTATTGGCAATTCGCAAGCCCCGTGATGCGGGAAGTACCGTAAGTGTGGGAGCCGATGGGGGCGGCTGAACTGCGGGTGCAGCCGGCGCGTTAGGCGTCAAAACACGAACGAGGTAGCCTGACCCGGCTTGCGCGACTTCGAAAGACTCTGGGGTCCCCATACCCGACGGATTGCTGTAGGGTGCCGCGGCGAGCAAGGGCTGCCCCGGTACTTCGACGGCCGCACTAATTCTCAGGACCAAGCATCCGTAACCTACACGTTGTGAACGCGTCTGACCGGGTGATAGTCTAAAAATCTCGCGTTCGCAACCTGACATGTCCACCGAGCCCTGCACAGTTGAAGTGGTCTTGTTGAGAATCTGAATGTCAGCTGCATTTGCGCTAAAACTTGTGGCGCTGCCGATCACCCCAAGAATCGCAAAGGCCAGTGTTGCGCCGAAGCGGCGGAAATTGATCGATAAACGCATAGCGTCACTCCCTGGTGGTTGAAACTTCTCGAAGAACAACAACACTGACTTGGACACCCAGTGATCAATTCCCGACGCGCCGACTGTACCTTCTTATTTTTGATATAGCCAGACAACATTGCCCAGCCACTGAAGCACCTACTTGAGCATCCACAGCCAGGCTGCAGCGCCATTAGTGCGTTACGTTTGGGGCTGACTACACCCAAAATAGTCACAAATAGATTAATGTTCTTCCATATAGTTACCACTAAAGGATGCAATAAAGTACCACCACGGGTTAACGGAGTTGCCACTAGCGACACTCGCCCATTTTTTATCGACAGCCTAGTCCATCCGAAAGGCCCACCATGACTACACCGACTCCCCGCACTCTTGAGCACCGCCTACAAGTGGCTACCGTGCTGCACGGCTTTATCAATGACAAAGTGCTGCCCGGCACCGGCATTGCGCCTGAGGCTTTTTGGAAAGGCTTTGACGCCATCGTGGCCGACCTAGCACCCAAGAACATGGCTCTTTTAGCCGAGCGCGACCGCCTGCAAACGGAGCTGGACACTTGGCACAAGGCCAACCCCGGCCCCATCACTGACATGGCCGCGTACAAGGCCTTTCTCGAAAAGATCGGCTACCTAGTGCCCGCGCCCAAGAAGGTGAAGATCTCCACAAAAAACGTGGACGCTGAGCTAGCCACGCAAGCCGGCCCGCAGTTGGTGGTGCCCGTGCTCAATGCACGCTACGCACTGAACGCCGCCAACGCACGCTGGGGAAGTCTGTACGACGCGTTGTATGGGACCGATGTCATCGGCGAGGACCAGGGCTGTGAGAAGGTGGGAGCAAAGGGCTACAACCCCAAGCGGGGCAAGAAGGTTATTGAATACGCTCGCCATGTGCTGGACCGCACGGCGCCCCTGCGAAAAGGCTCCCACGTCGGCTCCACTGGCTATGCGGTCAAAGGCGGCGACTTGGTTGTGGTGCTCAAGGACGGCACAAGCTCCAAACTTGAACACAAATCACAATTTGTGGGCTACCGGGGCGATGCCAAGAACCCATCGTCGGTACTGTTGCAGCACAACGGCTTGCACCTGGACCTGCAATTAGACCGCTCCACCACCATTGGCAAAAGCGACGCCGCTGGCGTAAGCGATCTGGTGCTGGAAGCAGCCCTGTCCACCATTCTGGACCTGGAAGACTCCGTGGCCGTGGTCGACGCTGACGATAAGGTTCTTGCGTACAGCAACTGGCTGGGCATTTTGCAGGGTACGCTGATCGAGTGCTTTGAGAAGGGTGGCAAGACGCTGACCCGCGGGCTCCATACCGATCGCATCTACACAGCGCCCAACGGCAAGAAGGAAGTGAAGCTGCACGGACGTAGCCTGATGTTTGTGCGCAATGTGGGGCACCTGATGACCAACCCCGCTATTCATTACACCGCGGCCGACGGCACGACACATGAAATTCCCGAAGGTATTCTGGACGCCATAGTCACCACCACCATTGCCCTGCACGACTTGCAAAAATCCAAGAAAGACACGATTCGCAATTCGCGCAAAGGCTCGGTCTACATCGTCAAGCCCAAGATGCACGGCCCGTTTGAGGTGGCATTTGCTGCTGAGCTGTTTGGCCGCGTAGAAAAAATGCTGGGCTTGCCAGACAGCACCGTCAAGCTTGGCATCATGGATGAAGAGCGCCGCACCAGTGTCAATCTGAAGGCCTGTATTGCCGCCGCCAGCAGCCGCGTGGCATTCATCAACACCGGCTTCTTGGACCGCACGGGCGACGAGATGCACACCGCCATGCAGGCTGGCCCGATGATCCGCAAGGGTGACATGAAAACCAGCGCCTGGATTGCGGCCTACGAGCGTAACAACGTGCTGGTGGGCTTGTCTAGCGGTCTGCGCGGCAAGGCGCAAATCGGAAAAGGTATGTGGGCCATGCCCGACCTGATGAAAGCCATGATGGAGCAAAAAATTGCCCACCCCCGCGCTGGTGCCAACACCGCCTGGGTGCCCAGCCCCACCGGCGCCACGCTGCACGCGCTGCACTACCACCAGTTGCTGGTCAGTGATGTGCAGAAATCTCTGGAGAAAACCAACTACGAGAAGGTGCGCGACGAGTTGCTTACGGGTCTGCTGACCATTCCAGTGACCGCCACACCCGACTGGAGCGCCGCTGAGAAACAACAAGAGCTGGACAACAACGCCCAGGGTATCCTGGGCTACGTAGTGCGCTGGGTGGACCAGGGCGTGGGCTGCTCCAAGGTGCCCGACATCCACAACGTCGGCCTGATGGAAGATCGTGCCACGCTACGCATCAGCAGCCAGCACATGGCCAACTGGCTGCGCCATGGCGTGGTGACCAAGGCCCAGATCACCGAAACCTTTGAGCGCATGGCTGCCGTGGTGGACAAGCAAAACGCCAGTGACAAGCTGTACCAGAAGATGGCAGGTAACTTCACCACCTCGTCTGCCTACAAGGCTGCAACCGAGCTGGTGTTCAAGGGGCTAGAGCAGCCTAGCGGTTATACCGAACCACTGTTGCACGCCTGGCGCCTGAAGGTGAAAGCGGCGGCGTAAACAGCCATTCGCTCAGAGTCTGTCCAAGGACCGCGCAAGCCGCTACGTTTTTAGTAGCGGCTTGCGTATATTCCACTAGGGCTTGCGGACCATCGAATGTTTATTTGAAGGGCGGAGTCTAAGTTCAAGTGCAACACTGCGAGATCAATAGGAGTTGCACCATGCCCAAGACTTATAAACACCTCAATCTAAACGAACGTATCACCATACAAATGCACCTCTCTGAGGGCACCAGTATTCGTAGCATTGCGCTTGACCTGCGACGTAGCCCCTCCAGTATTA